>JAJDZO010000340.1 GCA_022824605.1 Acidimicrobiia bacterium | reverse complement strand
CAACCCCACCCTAGAAGAGCTTCAGGGAGCCACCGCCACCATACGCCTCGACAGCCCGCCTGAAGAACGCAACACAGGACGGCCACGCCGACGCAGCAGCGCGCTACGGCCCATCACATCAACCAGCCCACACTTCCAAGGTGTCAAAGGCACCCGCAACGACGCCGAATCCACCAACCGCAACGTCAAGTCCGCACTCCCAGACCGGCGAGTTCGCAGCGTCGGAGAACCACCCGTGAACCTCGACCTGATCGGATTCCAAGCCCGCACCACCATCTACGCTCTCATCCACCACCACTACGAAACCGGCACCGACGCCAGCCGGTTCTTCGGCGCACGCCCACCGATCACGCCCCGCCCGCCCAGAGCCAAACCCGCGCTCGGGCGACGACGATCCCGCAGCAGGCCACCCCCCGGCCGGACCTGACCACCCACAGGCCCGACCCGGAGCTGAAACCCCGAACCAGCGCGCCCCACCAGACCGTCGGACCCCCGAAATTGAGGCCGGCCCAGCGATCCGCAGCCCCAGCGCCGCCTCGGAGCTGCCCGGCTAGCCTCAACAGCGTCCACCACCAACCCTAACCGAATTACGCGCCACATTTCGCGCCACATTTCGCGCCATCCCGGCCCGAGTAGCTCAGACGGTAGAGCAGCTGTCTTGTAAACAGCAGGTCGCAGGTTCGATTCCTGTCTCGGGCTCTAAGCAAAATCCCTGTTCAAAGCCTATTTCTGTGCTGTTGTCAAGGCTCCGAGTCTGTGTTGTCCCGGGTGATGCTTGACGCGTTGGCTCCGGTAGGTGTGTGTGTGCTGTCCCGGTACATGCTTGACGCGTTGGCTCCGGTAGGTGTGTGACACTTCTCGGACGCGGTTGCGGTAGCTGGGCGACACTGGCTCCGGTAGCTGTGTTACACCGCGATGGTCCACGTCTGGTGGTGCTGAGCCTTCTTCACTTGTGGCGGCCTGGTCGTCACATGGGAGGGGGTCGTCGTGTTGGTGGAGCTCGGTGTGGTGGAGCAGCGGCATGCGGCGGTGTTGGAGGTGCTGCGCGACGGCGCTGCGGTGAAGGACGTGGCGCTGCGGTTCGGGGTGACCCGCCAGACGGTGCACCGGTGGCTCAGGAGGTATGCGGCGAGAGGTTTGGCGGGTTTGGCCGATGGGTCGCCGCGGCCTGATCGGTGCCCGCATCAGATGCCGGCGGAGGTGGAGGCTGTGGTGGTGCAGCTGCGGCGTGAGAATCCGCGGTGGGGTCCGCGGACGCTGTTGTTGGGGCTCGAGGCACGCGGTGTGGTGCCGTTGCCGGGGCGGTCGTCGGTGTATCGGTGTTTGGTGCGTCACGGGCTGATCCAGCCTGAGGCGAGGCGCCGCAAGCGCTCTGACTACAAGCGTTGGGAGCGCAGCCGGGCGATGGAGCTGTGGCAGATGGACGTGATGGGCGCGGTGATGCTCACTGACGGCTCCAAGGCGTCGGTGGTGACCGGGCTCGATGACCATTCGCGGTTCGCGGTGTCGGCCCTTGTGGTGGAGCGGGCCACGTCGCGGCCGACGTGTGACGCGTTGGGCAAGGCGATGCGCGCCTGGGGGGTGCCCGATCAGGTCCTGACCGAGAACGCGAAGGTGTTCACGGGCCGGTTCGGGCCCAGCGCAGCCGGTGAGGTGCTGTTTGATCGGATCTGCCGCGAGAACGGGATCGGGCATCTGTTGACCGCGCCTCGGTCTGCGACGACGACGGGCAAGGTGCAGCGGTTCCACAGGACGCTTCGTCAAGAGTTCCTCACCGGCAAGGTGTTCGAGTCGATCAAAGACGCCCAGACCCAGCTCGACAACTGGGTGCGCCACTACAACTTCCAGCGACGCCACCAGGGCATCGGCGACGTGGTGCCCTGGGACAGGTTCCGCCTCGTCGTCGAGGACCGCCCCGCTGAGCCCAAGCCCACCCCCCGCAGGGTCAAGCCCGAGACCCCCAACGCGGCGACGGCCACACGCAAAGTGAGCCGCTCAGGCAAGATCAGCTTCGCAGCCCAGCTATATCCCGTCGGGGCGTGGCTCACCGGTGAGACGGTGGAGGTGTCAACCGACGCCGGCCTGTAACACGGGTACCGGGACTTGACATCTAACGTACGCTGCCGCACGGAACGGCACTTGACAACAAATCGCGGATCTCAACGGCCGGAGGACGGGATCTTGAGGCCACCCTTCGGCGGACAAGGGGGGCTGCGGAACAACGCCGCGCATTGATGGAGCGGCGGGCGGGTCACGTCCTCAGTTTCGGCTACGCCGCCAAAGAACGGTGACTTGCAGCCCGCCAAGGCCGCGGTAGCGTGCAGCGATGACCACACCGCTCGACGTCCGTACGGGCGAACCGGTGCAGCCGCATGAGTGGCGCGGATCAGCGCAAGACGCCGACGACGGCTGGGATGGCGCTTTCCGCGTGCCGGCGTGGAAGTGCGCCAATTGCGATCGACCCTTGGGCGGCAGCCTGACCCAATTCACAGCCGCTATGGACTCGCCGACGGCGCCCATCCAGCAACTGACGTGTGAGCACTGCCGAACCGTCTACGACAATCCCAATCCGCTAGTGATCCTGGAACTACGACGCCTGGGCGACTTGTCCACGATCAGTTGCCGGATGTGCGACCACCACTACGACCTGCCGCATGCCGATGCGCACCGGCACATCGCGTTGCACGTCACAACCGTCCACCCTGCTCACCTGTACGACATCAAAGACACTGACCCGCTGCAGTTGGGCGACTAATTCTGTCCAGGGTCGTAGGTGGCGGCGTAGACGCATGACAGCGACCTGACCTGCTGCACGACGAGACTATCCACAAGCAGATCACCTGATCCTCGTTGCGTTGCCGGGCGTGGCGGGGGAACCGCTGCTATCACCAGTCGTCGAGCCTGCATAGGAGTGGCTACTGTCGGTGGTGAGGAAGACTTGCGAGTGCGTCCCCTCGGAGGTACACCAGCAGTTCGGCTACCGCCTGGGTCCCCTGACGAACATCTGAGGTGCAGTCAGTTCCTCGGGCTGCCTCATGGTGGGCGAGCCAAACCTCAGACGGTTATCTCCTTGATCGCATCAGACCTGACGCTGTCGGCCACCAATCGGAGCTGTGGGAGGCCGTTTGCGGAGGACGTAGTGGTGCCTATGCAATGGTCGTTGGGGATATCCAGGACCACACACGCCCCATCGGCTAGAGAGGATTGATAGACGAGTCCTCGGACTCGATCGCCGCCACCGTGGACGTGCAGCAGATATTCTGTGACGATCTGCGTTGGGACGTAGTCAATGTCTTCGTGATCCGGCTCGACGCGATCACTGAGTTGTTCAACGAACATGTTGAGGAACCGAATCTGGCGACGCATGGAACTCAGTTCTGGATCGAACATGCTCGGTTCAGCCGGAAGCCGTGTGAGGTCGACCACTCGCAGATCAGCGGAGAGCTCGAACTCGCACCAGGTGACGTGAGTGTCCTCGGATTCGTAGATGACTTCTTGGATGGCCGTGGCCTCGTCGGCGGACCCATAGAACATGGGGATACCCGCCGGGCTCATCCTGTTGGCCTTCAACGCCAATCCCCTCGGTACTGTTCCGAGCGCCGACGCCGTGTGCTTGATCGGAGACTGGCAATGGGTGCGGGCGCGCCAGACCCGGTGGCCTGTAGGAAGGTCCCGCACCAGGTTCAGGTGCTCAATGAGCGGTGCGACATGATCGAGGATCTTCGCTGGAGGGATCTCTCCAGGAGCTAGATCGTTGTCGTCGGGCGGTAGAAGCCAGACCACGAATCGTGTCTTGTGCTTCACCGCCTCACAGAAGCGGTCCCAAGCCTCAAGGAGCACGTCATCGCGTCTGCGCGTGATGAAGTCCTTCTCTACCCATGTGATGTCATGTACCGCTGTCCGTACGGCATCCAGCAGTTCCTCACTGGAGAAGACCCAATCGAACTCATCAGACAACAAGTCCCATGTGTCCCACTGCGGGTGCCACTGAAAGCCGCCCTCGCGACCGTCCCAACCCACTCCATCGAGAGGGTTCTCGTACTCGTTGCGGAGTCCGTTGACGAAGGCTTCAAGCAGTGAGTCGATGGGGGCCGCGGGGACGCTGGAGCAGAAGTCACAGCGCAAATCAGCCTCCTCACTCTTGCCCAGGATGATCCTGAGCGCCTCATCTTCAACGCAGCCACTACAGACCGACCCGTCGATGGAGGCCCAGCCCCGCTCCATCTGCTCGTGCTGCTTGTGCAGTTGATTCTTCCAGTAGCCCATGATGCTGACGCTAACGAACGAGCATGCCGATCCCGGGGCCTGCAGCATGGACTGCCTCATGGCCCCCAACCGGATCGCGCCGGGTGCCTAGACCAGGAGCCGGCTCGTCGAACGGCGCACCCGGGCCGACGCGTGCGTCTGGAGGTGTCGGGATATTTTCTGCCCAGTCCCTGCGAGCGGAGGATCGGTGCAAGCCAAGCCGGCGAGTAGCGCTGACGGCAGCCATGTCCCGTCCCTTCGGGCCAGTTCCCATGCCAGCGCCCGCCGCGCGGTGTCGGCGCGCCGTCGCCGGTGAGCCGGTCAGCGATCTGCTGCAGCGTGGCGCCGGCCTCGCGCATGTCCACCGCCAGGTCCCGCACCGCGTCGGAGTGCTCCACGGACCGACCCAGGCGCACGCCGCGGGCCTTCGCCTGAGCCATCGCCTCACGGACCCGCTCACCGATCATGCGCCGCTCGAGCTGCGCCATCACCGTCAACACCCCCGCGAGGGCCTCGCCGCCCGCGGTGGACAAATCGAGGCCCTCCGCGACGGCGCTCACCGCCCAGCGTCGGCGCCGCTACCGCTCCACCAGCTCCGCCCAAGAGAACAGGCTGCGAGTGATCCGATCCAGTCCGGCCACCACCAAAGCGTCGGCGTCACCGGAGTCGAGGGCCTTGAGCACCGGGGCGAGCTGCGGCCGCAGCTGCGGAGCCACCGACCCCGACACCGCAGCGTCGACCACGGTGCCGGCGAGAGTCCAGCCCCGATCGCAGATCGCCCGGTGCGCGGCGTCAAGCCGGCTCGACCTCGAAGCAATAGACGCTCGGGACCGGATCGAATCTGAGGCGCTGCTGGCGGTGGAACTCTTCGAGGCTGTCTAGGTGACGATTCGCGTGAGGTTGTTAGCGCGTGATGCGGGTGGGCCACCGACGGCGGTGTGGTGTCGGTGACAGTTGTAGTCGTGGACCCAGCGCTGTAGGCGGATGCGGCGTCTCGGTAGGGTGGGTGCCATGGGCAGATGGTGGACTTCTGATCACCACTTCGGGCACGCCAACATCATCAAGTACTGCAACCGGCCTTTCGCCAGCGCAGACGAGATGAACAAGGCGATGGTGGACCGATGGAACGACCTCGTCGCCGACGGTGACGAGGTCTGGATCGTCGGCGACCTCGTGTTGGGCCAGCTCACCGTCAATCTGTCCGCGCATGTGTGGTGGCTCAAGGGCCGACAGATCCTCGTTCCCGGCAACCACGACTCCTGCTGGCAGGGCCACAACAAGGCCAAACGGCAGATCACCTGCTACTTGGACCTTGGGGGCATCTCCCGCATCGTCGATGACCCCGCCCCCGTCGTGATCGCCGGACAGAAAGTTCAGATCAGCCACTTCCCCTATGACCCTGGCGAGCCCGACCGGCCCGCCAAGTTCGCTCAGTGGCGTCCCAAAGATGTCGGCGGCTGGCTGCTGTGTGGCCACACCCACAACAACTGGCGCCAGAACGGCCGCCAGATCAACGTCGGGGTGGACGCTTGGAACTTCGCGCCAGTAAGCGACGACACCATCTGTGAGACCATCAAATCCGGTCCCGCCCGCATTCCCTGCCCGACCTACACACCCACCGCCGCCTGAACCACGCCGCAGCGAACCCCCGCCCCATCCGCCGACCGCGAATCCAGCGACCGACCCGGTCGCGGCGTGCGCAGAGCTGCGGTGTTCGTGTGCACAAGAACACCCAACACCCGTAGACTCGCAATCGTGCCGCGACGAACGGCTGCTGCGAT
>JAJDZO010000073.1 GCA_022824605.1 Acidimicrobiia bacterium | reverse complement strand
TCACCCACCAGATGCCCGCACAGCCCCAGCGCATCCAACAACTCCCGATCCGGTCCCTCAGTGCCCTGCATACCCCAATTCTCCCACCCAGCCACCACAAACGCGAGCACCCCCCACCGAATAAATCAACAGCCTCCTAGGGCGGCCCTGATGCCCGACTCCACGCACGCCTCGGCGATCCCGTCGAAGCCGTAGCGCTCGGCCAGCAGGCACTCCACGAATCCGGTGGTTCCCGACTTGAGCATCTCCAGCACGCCCAAGCGGGCACTGGCGGCTGCGTCGGCGGTGGTGTAGGAGCCCTGCAGCGGGAAGATGCGGGCGAACAGCCAGCTCGAGAAGTCGGGGAGGCGCCTTCCCTCCGACACGCCCCGCAGCATCGTCTGGGCCAGATGCACATGGGTGTCGATCAGCCCCGGCAGCACGATGTGGCCGGAGAGGTCGAACTCGTCGGCGTCGGGGTAGCGGCTGCGCAACTCCGCCGTCTTGCCCACCGCTTCTATGCGGTCGCCGCGCACGACCAGCGCCCCGTCGGTGATGATCTCCCGGCTGGGGTTCATCGTGATGATCGTGGCGTGGGTGAAGATCATGGCCCCAAACCGTAACCCCCTCAACCCGGCTCGTGAGTCTGTGGCTGGCCGGAGCGGCTGGTGGCTATGGCTGCGATCACCAGGGTGATCCCGAGGAGTTCTCGAGCGCTCGGCACCTGTGTCAGCGCCGCTAGACCTACCAGGGTGGCGGTGGCCGGCAACAGGGCCTGCAGCAGGGCGAAGCGGTGGTGGTCGATGCGGCGCATCACTGCCTGATCGATGCCGTAAGGGATCACGTTGGACAGCAGCCCCGTGGCAATGCCCAAAGCCAGCACGAGCGGGGCGTCGAGAGTATCGCCCACCGCATCAAAACCGAAGGGGCTGATCGCGGCCGCGCCCACCAGCATTCCCAAGCCCAGACCGTCCACCGATGCGGGACTGCGGGCCACCCGATATCCGATCAGGATGTAGCCGGCCCAGAACGCGGCCGCCAGCAGCGCGAACCCGACCCCGGCTGTGGTTCCGTCCGCCTCAACCCCGGCCAGCACCAGCACGCCACCGACAGCCAGCATCAACGACCCCGACGACCGCAGCGTGCGGGCCCCGACCGCGGCCACCGTCACCGGTCCAAGGAACTCGATGGCCGCCGCGTTGCCGAGCGGCAGCCTTTCCATCGCGAGGTAGAAGCACAGGTTCATGGCGGCCAGCGACACCCCGAACGCGGCGGCGCGCCCCAGCACCGCTCGCTCCCAGCGGCGCCGCCATGAGCGTCGCAGCACAACGATCATCGCGCCCGCTCCCAGCACCCTCAGCAGCGCCACCCCGCTCGGAGCCAGGTCGTCGAACAAGGCGTCCGCCACCGCCGCGCCGAGATACTGCGAGACCGCGCCGGCTATGAACAGCGCCTCGGGAGCGAGCCCTCGGGGCCGCATCAAGGCCCCGGATAGGGTGGCGTCATGACGCTCGACGACCAGCTGGTGAACCGGCTCACCTGGAAGATCCCCAACGCTTTGGCGCTGATCGGCTCCCGATCAGGGTCCGAGCGCAACGCCATGACGGCGAGCTGGATCACGCAGTTGTCGATGGAGCCGGTGCTCATAGGTGTCGGTGTGGACAATACGGCAGTGACGCACCGTCTCATCTCCGAAGAGGTTCCTTCACGGTGAACCTGTGGGACTCCCAGGACACCCGGGTGTTTGTGAAGTTCTCCAAGCCCGCCACCTACGCGGACGGGACTCTCAACGGTCGGGCGGTGCGGGAGGCGACCACCGGTGCACCCGTGTTCGACGAGGCCATCGCCTGGATGGACTGCGAGGTGCGCCACGCCATCGATCTCGGCACCCATACCCTGTTCGTGGGTGAGTTGGTGGATGGCGACATCCGCATCGACGAGGCCCGCTCCGCCTCGATGAGCGACACCCGCATGAAGTACGGGGGCGTGAAGCGAGGCGGTCACTGAATCAAGCTATGCAGTGGAGGAGACAACGATGATAGAGGTGCCTGTCTGCGTCATCGGCTGTGGGCCGATCGGACTCACCGGAGCGCTGCTGTTGTCGCGCCACGGCGTGCCGTCGCTGATGGTCGAACGACGAAGCGAACTCAACAAACACCCCCGATCCCGTTTCGTCGACACCAACACCATGGAGCTCTTCCGAGAGTTCGGCATCGAGAAGGCGGTCGAAGACACGGGCCTCGGGCCGGCCTGGACCGCCTACAACCGCTGGGCCGACAGCCTGGCCGTCGAACCGTACGCCAACATCCCCACCCCCACCTTCCTCAGTGTTGCTGGGCCCGACAGTCCTTGCATCCCCGTGATGACGGTGCAGGACGAGGTCGAGGCCGCACTGATGTCGCAGGTTGTGCAGGATCCGATGATCACGGTCCGCTTCGACACCGAGGCCATCGAGGTCGGCCAGACTGATGACGCCACCCATCTGACCCTGCGCGACACCAAGACCGACGAGCGCCAGTCAGTGACGGCGCAGTACACCATCGGTGCCGACGGACCCGGCAGCGGCACCCGTGACGTGATCGGAACCCATCTCGAGGCCGAGCCCCGTCCGGTGTACTCCCAGGACGTGATCTTCCATGCCGATCTCGACGCGTATGTCGGGGATCGCAAGGGGGCGCTGCTCTACACCACGACCTCGGCGGGTCTCGTGATCTTCCAGGCTCTCGACGGTCGCCGGCGGTGGCGCTGCCAGGTTGTTGTGGCCGACGAGAACCTGATCTCAGAGGAAGCGGCCGCTGATCGCATCCGCTTGGCCCTCGGCACCGAGGACAAGGTCGACTTCGAGATCGTCAGCATGCGCATGTGGCAGCCGACTCCAGGTTGCGTGACACGGTTCGGCGCAGGCCGGATCTTCCTCGCCGGCGACGCCGCCCACGTGTCGGTCCCCACGGGCGGGATGGGCAACAACACCGGGTTCGCCGGCATCCGCAACCTTGCATGGAAGCTGGCCTACGTGGTGCGAGGCCTGGCGCCCGAGTCGATCCTCGACACCTACGACATCGAGCACCGGCCGGTCGCGACCGAGCGAATCGACCACGGGGTCAGCACCACCGATTACATGGGCGCGATGATGATCGGCCACCGGCGAGGCGACGATGTCAGCGAGTACATCCGGGCGACCCATCAGTACGCCGACTACGACTATCTCCTGCGCGGCTTCGAGATGGCATCAGATCTCATCGCCCCCAACACCGAACCCGCTCCGCACCTCGAGGATCCGACAACTGATTTCACCCCACTGGTCCGCTCGGGTCGCCGCGCCCCCCATGTTTGGGTCGACGCCGATCAGACGGAGTCGGTCCTCGACTGGTACGGCTCGTCCTACGTGCTGCTGCTCGGACCGGAATGCTCCCGCACCGCTTGGGAGGCCGCGGTCGCCGATCTGCCGTCGGGCGGCGTGCCGGTCACTGTGCGCCAACTCCCCGCCGACGCCGCCATCGCCCCGTACGAAGCCGACGCCGTGGTCCTAGTCCGCCCCGACGGCATCATCGCGCAGCACAGCAAAGACCCGGGCGGCCCGCCCGACCTGTCGGACTTCGCGAAGTACCTCCCGAACGGCACCAACTGATCCAACCCAGGTCGTAGTTGCTCCGGCCGCGTGGGGAGCGTCTCACCGGGCGGTGGAAATCGTGTCCACTCGGGCGGCGTTGAACGCGTGCACGTTGCGCCCACCAAGAGGCCGCTGCCGACTACCTTCCACGCCAACGACAACGGCGACCATCCCCGGCCACCCCTGGGATGAGCGTCGGCCGGCACGGTCCCGTCGCGTATAGTCCGCTCTCAACTGGTCAAGGCACGGTGAGGTCATGAACGACGATCCCATTCGCGCGACTGGAGCGCTGCTCCTGGACCTGCGGCCTGCGGTGAACGCCATCGAGTCGGGGAGAGCTGGAGTGTTCTGGTTGAGGCCTCGTGCACCTCAGCCACAAGATCCGTGGGAATTGTTTGTGCGCGCAGCGAAGAACCGCGGCGAGGATGCAGATGCGCTCTACGAGCAGGTCAAGGTGTCTGACGCTGATCTCGAAGCCAGCATTCGTTGATTCCGCAAGTGGCGAGACGTCAAGAGCCGCTCCTGGCGAGCGCTGAACTATTGGTACCCACCGGCGGCGCAGGGGGACCGACATCGACAGGCTGAGCCTCACCGAGTGGCACACCAGAGCCTCCGCAATACCCGGTGAGGTTCAAACTGCGTGGTATGTTTGATGAGACAGTCGACTCGCCTACGCGTGTTCCGAGCCGGTCCTTAACCGATAGATGAGGTGGATTTGTCCAGAAATTCGCTGCGATTCCGGGGAGCCAGACGCGCCGCCACACTCACGAGCGCGCTTGTGCTCGGACTTGCGGTCGCCGTCGCTGGCGGAGTCCTCCTGTCGTCCGACCGCGCATCCGCGCAGGAAGCGCCCCAAAGCCAGGTGCGCAACTCCTCACCGCCAACCGTGTCTGCCACCGCCGATTACCCCAACGCCGAGGTGAGTTGGGACTTCGATGCCGGTGCCATCACCCCAGCCGGCTGGGAGTTGGAGACGTTCCAAGTCACGCGCGAGGATTACCCGGTCTCCGGAAACCTCAACGTCTTCGCAGACCAGTCAGCGGAGACCAGGAGCCTCACCGATTCGTTGAGCATCAAGACGAAGGATGACTGGCTGGCCGGCTTCCGCGTGAGGTACAACGTACGTGCGTTGTTTGTGAACAAGACCAGCAAGGTTCGCCAGTCAGGCCAGGAGGGGACCTTCATCCTCGTCGTGCCAGCGTCCGCACCTCTGAACGAGGTTCGCCAGGCCGGCCAGCCGTCGTTGAACGCATACGCCCAGCACCCGTCAGTCGAGCTGCCCTGGACACTCAATGCCGAGACCAGCACACCGAGAGGCTGGAAGTTGTACGGGTTCCAACTGTCGAGCGCGGACTACCCGAGCAACGCGAACCTGAGGACCCTGCCAGACCAGTCAGCCGACGCTCGGAGCTTCACCGACAAGCCAAACCAGACGACGGATCAGTGGCTGGCAGGTTTTCGGCTGCGCTACAACGTGCGGCCAGTGTTCCAACGCGTGATCGACGACGTACTCCAGCCCGGCGCAGAGCGGACCATCATCTTCACAGTGCCAGCGACTGCCCCGCCCAGTGCCGTGCAGAGTTCTGCTGCGCCGACGGTGTCGGCGTCCGCGAGCTACCCCAACGTGCAGGTCCGCTGGACCTACGATCCCAGGCCCAACACACCGGTCGGTTGGAAGCTGACTGGATTCCAGGTCTGGCGCGAGAGCGCCACGCCGAGTGCGGAACAAGGCGGCCTCGGGAGCCTCAACGACCCAGAGAACGCGATCTTCCCCGTCCAGGCGGCGACGGCCAGGAGTTACACCGACACGGCGGACCACAAGTCACGCTACGACTGGTTGGAGGGATTCAACCAACGATACGCGGTCAGGCCGGTGTTCGAGCGCGATATTGACGATGCGATCGAGGTCGGCCAGCGGGCCACCTACACGGTGGTCGCAAAACCGCCCGTGCCGCCGCAGGAGGTGATGGCGAGCTACCCGGCACCGACGCTGACTGCCGTAACCCACGCCGACGGTGTGCAGCTGAACTGGACGTTCGACGAGGAATCCTCGACGCCGCGAGGTTGGAAGCTCGGTGGCTTTGTCGTGAGTCGTTGGATCGGAGTCGGCCGAGATGGAAACAAGCTCTTCTTCAAAGGTCCTCCATACCGCGCGACGACGGACCGCAGCTTCAAGGATTCGCTCAGCCGCACGCTTGACGAACATCGCTTCCCTGGCGCCAAGATCCAGTTTGCGATTGGTGCGATTTGGTTGCGGGTGATCGACGGAGACCGGCGGTTCGCGCAGAAGACGGAGATAACGTTCACAGCACCGAAGATGCCGAACGTGCGGAACTTCCGACTGCGCTGGGGCGAGCAAACGGCCAATCCGCAGACGTGGGGCAACGAACTGGTCTGGGATCGCCCGCATCTCGCTTGGAGCAATCGCTTCCCGCGAGTCACCGGCTACACCATCTATCAGGGCGGCGAGACGTTCGCGTCCCTCGATGGTGAAGTCTTCAGCCACTCTTGGTTCACGAACACGTTGTGCGACGACGCGGACAAGCTCGCGATTCGGGCGCAATACGGTCTGTTCTTCAGCGGGCTCATCTCGCCTGTCGACCAGCGCTGGGTCGACGGGTACCCGTGTACAGACCTTTAGGGGCTCTCCGCGTCTTAGGTCGGGGTTCGCTCATAGCGGCCTGCGCCGATCGTCTCGGCCGCCTCGGCCTCGAATAGCTCCCGGGACCAGCTCCACCGCCTCGCTGATCAACTCCGCTCCACCACCGGCGCGGAGGGTCTCCAACAGCTGCGCTGTGGCAAAATCAGACAGGGTCATCGGTGTGTCCTCCTCGATGAGTCGGCGATTGTCCTCACACAGGGTCACGCCGATGCCCCCCAACAGGTGCACCCGGTCGCCTACCTCAAACCCCACCACCCGGCGGGACGCCCCCTGCCGAACCGGGTCTGAACCTCCCCGGGTTTCATGCAGGGCACACCACCTGCGCAATACCCGGGGAGGTTCACAATAGCCTCAACCACCGCCGCTGACCGCCCCAGCACCGCTCAGCCGCAATACTCAACCACAAACACCACCAACCCCGCCCTCGTGGGGTATGCGCGAAACACAAACGGCGAGTTCAGGGCCTCGCGGTTCGGGGTGTCTGGTACGGATCGCGCCCGATTCTGGTACGGATTCGGACCGCGTTCGACCCAAGTCGACACAGGACCGGACCACGCGCCGGGGCGGCAGAACACTCGGAAGCCCGACTCTGCGATAGCTCCGGGCTGATGGCTGCGGTCACGCTTGGGGGGCTGCGATCTCTTGTCCTTCGCCGTCTTCGGGCTCGTCGGCGTACTGGCCGTAGCCGAGACCGCGGACGTGGGGCTCTTCGTGGAGCAGTTTGCGGAGTGCGGTGATCTCGTCCTCGTTCCAGCCGAGCGCCTCGCAGACCGCGGTGTCCCACATCTGGCGGACCTCGCATTCGCCGTCACGGTACTGAGGGACGGTCATGCGGCGGGTGGCGTGCCAGCAGTCGGCAAGCGTTGAACGGATGTGCGAGTCGTTGAGGTCGGGGATAGGCAAGGCGTTGACGATGGCGGGCCTGTAGGTCGGGAAGCTCAGTTTGCGGCCTGGGGTTCGCATCAGCAGCAATCTTCCGACCGTGGAGTTGACGAAGACGGCAGTGGATGCCGCATCTTCGGGTCCGATGCCGACGACCGGCATCCAGCCGTGACCGACGTAGGCGTCATCTGACGCTACGGCCGTGAGTCTTCCGGTGGAGGTGTCCTGGCCCGCTGTCACCAAGAGGTGTCCTGCCTTGCTGAGCACTGGTGAGAGACCAGGCTTGTCGTATGTCCAGTGCTCATCCGGTGTGGCTTCGATCCGTTGCTGACCGTCGGCTCCTTTGCTCTTGAGGATCGGGAACGCGCCAGGGGTGTTGGCGGCTGAGCGGCGGTGTGAGGTAGATAGTGAAGGGCTGACCAAGTGGCATGACACCCCTGATCCGCCCATTGGTCGCAGGGCGCCGTGTTCAGCGAACCGTGCTGCCGCTTCTGCGAGTGCCGGTGACCGCCAGATGGCGGCGGTCCAGTCGCCGTCTCGGATTCGTTCGGCGGGCCATTCGGAGACTTGGCCCCAGCCGTCGGCGAGCACACCGACACGGCACGTTTCCATGTGGGTGAACAGTTCGGCCGCCTCGGTGTCGTCGTTGGGGAACCTGTCGAGGTTGATGATCCCCGCCGCCGGGGGGGGGGGTGCGCTGGTCGCGGCGTCGCAGGACGACGATGCTCTCGTTGATGCTGGTGTGTTGGCTGAGGTTGATGTTGCCGGGTTGGTGGCAGGTGAGGATGGTGTGGACGGTGAACCGGTCGGCGAGAACGAGGCGTTCGTGGAGGCCGGAGTGGTTGGCGAGCGCGACCGTGGGGAGGATCATCGCAAGGATCCCGGTCTCGTTGTTGGTGCATCGGTCGGCGAGGGCCGCGAACATCGGACGGATGGACCGTTTACTCACGAATCCCTCGAGTTCGGGGTCGGCGTCCACGAGCACACGCTCCAGGCTGTCGGTCCGGTTGCGGAGACTCTGCTGAGCCGTCTTCGGGAACTTCTCTCCCATGCGCTCGCGTTCGGTGAACGGCGGATTCATTAGGACGATGCGAGCGCCTGCGGCTGCGTCGGCGGCCGCTTCGACTTCGGGGTCGTTGAGGCTTGCGCGCACTGCTGAGCCTTGTGCGGATCCGGCGAACATCTGGCCTTGCGATGCCGGGACGATGGTGGGCTCGGCGATGAGTTCGAGCGTTCCAGCGGCGGTGGGCACCATCGGATCGCCGGTCGGGCCGTAGGGCATCAGATAGAGGCCCATGTTGCGGTATTTGATGTCGCGGTTGCCGGCGGTGAGTTGAGTGGCGGCGAGTTGCAGCGACACAGGGTTGATGTCCATGCCCTTGAGGACTTCCTCGACGGCGAGTCGCTGCAGTTCGGCGAGTCGCTGGTCGTTTGCGCCTTGGCTGCGGGCTCGGCGTTTCATGTCGGTTAGCAGCGCTGCGAGGAGGGTGCCGCTGCCGCAGGCGAGGTCGACAGCCTTGTGCTGCCGCCAGGTATGAGGGTCGGTCCAATCCTGTTCCCCACACGCGTCGAGCGCGAGCCGGGCTGCCATCGTCGCGGCTGGGGGGCGGGTGAAGAAGGCGCCGTCGGATGCCTGGTTGCCCATGACTTTGTTGAACAGCGGCCCGGCGTGGTCGGCTCCCATGTCGGCGTAGGTTTCGGCGATTCGCTCAGCCTCGGATGCGATGTGGCGCAGGGCGCGTTCGAGTCCGGCGAGTTTGCCGGTGTCTTGGATGGCGTAGATCGCCTCGCGGGCGGGTTCGATGACGGGCAGGAAGTCCTGTCGGGTGATGCGCTCCCAGTTGCGCTCCATGCGGTCCACTACCTGCGGATGGTTCTTGACCTCAGTGAGCGGGTCGATGCCTCTGATCCATCCGCCCGCAGCGACGCGCTGGTGCAGCATGGCTGCGTTCATCATCACCAGAGCCGCGACGGTGCAGCCGTCGGCTTGTTTCTTGCGCTCGTCGGCGGCGAGGTTGTCGAGCCCGAAGTGCTTGTCGAGACGCGCCTGCTGCGCGTCGGCTCGCAGGTGGTGGGCGGCTTCCGCTACGGATTCGCGCAGGATGTTGAGGTCTCGGCCGACGCGGTTCTGTGTCAGCCCGCTGCGGGCCAGCAGGTTCACGGTGATGCTCTCGGCGAGATCTCCGACGCTTGCGAGCATTCGCTCAGCCTGTGTCTCGTCGCGTTCTGCCGCGGTGGGCCGCGGCCGGCGAGCGCGCCGGGGCTGGACCTCGGTGCCGGTGCCCTTGTTGATGATGTCGCGGGCTGCTTTCTTGGTCCGCTCCGCGTTGACTCTGCCGAGCCCGCCGACGGAAGACGGCCTGTCGCGTGCGGCGGTGTCGGCGCGCACCTCGATGGAGCCGTCTGTGCGTTGCTTGGCTGCGACGATCCTCGCAGGCTCGTTGTCGGCGGTCCATTCGTCTGGGCGCACCGGTTCGATGTCGAAACCCGACAGCGGCTCACCGGACGCGGCGGCCTGCTTCACTGCTGCCTCGGCAGCACCGGGTGGTCCGCTGTGGACTCCGTAGCGGATGCGCTTGCTCTTGGCTGCGACAGCGACGAACGTAACGGTCTTGAGTTCGAGTTCGTTCTCGACTGGCGGGGCATAGACCGTCATCAGATCGGCGAGTTCGTCCTCGATGCGGGTGTCGTGTGCTCGCAGCGCCAGCAGTATCTGGCCGAGCTCCGACCAGCCCTCCTCGGGCTTGGACTCGGCGAGCCAAGTTTCGGGGTCGGCGTTGGGCGGGATCACGATGGGCACGATGATGTAGCCCAGTTCTTTGCCCGGCGCTGAGCGCATGGCTCTGCCGACGGCCTGAACCACATCCACCGGCGATTTGCGGGACTCCAGGAACGCCACCGCGCTCAGGGTCGGCGAGTCGGTGCCCTCGCCGAAGATGCCGACGTTCAAGATCCCGAAGGGCTGCTCGGGCGACGCGTCAGCCAGTTTGCGTTTAGCGCTGTCACGAGCGGCGACGTTGTGTTTGGCGTCGAGATGCTCCAACGCGAACGGTGCTGCGGTTCCGCCGGTGCGCTCGTTGAGCCACTCGCGAACCTTGTCGGTTTGCAGGTAGCGGGACATGGTCTCGGACTTCTTGACGGTGTTCAAGAACCCGATAGCCGACGACAGCACCACACCGTCGTTGGTGCCCGGCGCTCGGGTGGCGCCCGCCATCGCGAGAGCGAACGCCAAACCTCGCAGGAAGTCCATCGAGGTCAGCTTCGAGCCGCCCTCGCGTTCGGCGTCTCGGGCGAGTTCGTTGGCTATCTCGTATGCCTGCTGGTCACTCACCGCCAAAGCGATGATCCGGTAGTCCGACAGCCAGCCGTTGCGGACAGCCTCAACGTAGGTCTTGCGGTACAGGTCCACGCCGAACACTGTCTCGTCGTCCATTGAGCGCACAAGCAGATCGCCAGGCTTCTGCGCTCGGCGCGTGCCGCCGCCGACGGTGTTGTAGAGGCGTGGTGTGGCGGTCTGGTAGACGCGGTACTCCGCTGGGAACGCCTCCCGGTCGTGGCACAGCAGGAAGTTCTCGACGCGGGCCTGTTCGTCGGCCTTCTTGACGCGCCGCAGTCCCGCGGTGCGGTGTGCCTCGTCGCAGACCAGCACCGCCAACTCGGGCGAGTTCGGTGCGGCCAGCGCCTCTGACACCCTGGCGGCGCTCTGGTAGGTGCCGAAGACGACTGCAAGCGAGTCGTCGCTCCTGGCCTCAGACATCCAGTTTGCGATCACTTCGGGGTCAGTCGTTACGAGGCCCTTGATCTCTGAGGCGCTGACGTTGCTGTTGTCCGCGGTGGGGTCCATCGCGCGCTTGTGGTTGCCCTCCCGGTTGGGGTCATAGCCAGCGGTCTCATCGGAGCACACTGCCAGAGCGCGCAACGGCCGTGAGGCGTGCTGAAGGAACTCGCGGCGGATCTGCGCCACCAGAGCAATCGACGGGCACAGCACCACCGACACCTGCCGAGGACGGGTCAGCCGCTCAACGATCCGCAGCGCTATACGAGTCTTGCCCGTGCCGCATGGAAGAACGATCCGGCCCCGAGCCTCCCCAAGCGGCGAGCCCCCTGAGTTGGAGTCCGCGTGCTCACGCAACAGCCGCACACTCGTTTCGACCGCCTCATTCTGCATGCACCCGCGGCTTCGGATCGCGTCCGGGTCGTCAGGCGCACCGCAGTGCTCGCAGTCCTCATCGCCCGCTGTCTGGGCTGTCGCGTCGCGCTGGCGCACCAGAGCCGCCCGCAGGTTCTCGACCTTCACCGGAGCGCCCGACATCGCGGCCTTGCCCGGTGAGTAGCCGCCCAAGCCCACAGCAACGTTCGTGACGAGCCACCGCTCAGCCCAAATCGACCGATCCGCCGACGCCGCCAGAAACTTGTCCAGCTCACCGGACCGGACCGGCTCGCCGGTGCCGTCCGCGGCGAGCCTGCGAGACTTCACCTGAATCGCGATCCACCGTCCGTCGCTGCGCCCGCGCGCCACCGCGTCAATACCCGAATCGACCGACGGAGTGCCCTCAGGCATCACCTCGTCCCGGTCCGGCCAATCGCCCCACCGCCAACACTCCGCCACATCCCAATCCGACAACAGCGAAGCGACCCTCGGAGTCAACTCCTCCAGCCACATCCCATCGGTCTGCAACGGCGCGTTCTGCTCCAGCGTCTCGATAGCCCCTCGGATGGCGGCGTCGTGGGACGTGCCCGCCAGCGCCATCGTCCGAGACTCGGCGACAACTGTTACTGGCGCGGTCTTGTCGGTCGTCTCAGGCAATACTGTCGCGCTTTCTTGTTGCAGCCGCGGCCGCGGGGGGGGGGGTCTCATTGTGGCACACCTCCGCGCGCGGCTGCGGTGCGGGTTGTCAGCGGGTCTTGTGGAGGTGTTCTCTGCCCCAGAGTTGGCTGCGGTTGGCGGTTTCGATTCGGGCGATGGTGCGGACGTTGGGCCAGGATTTGCCGTGCCAGAGGTCATAGACGGCGCGTAGTGAGATGTTGCAGTCTTCGGCGATGGCGCGCATGGTCCAGGTGCGGTCTTCTTCGTCGGAGTAGTCGAGGCGGAATCTGCGGCTGATGTGCTGCACGAGGCGCGCTTCGGGCGGGGCGTCTGGGCGGAGCTTGCCGGGGGTGATCCCGCCGGGGGTGTCGTTGAGCCACAGGTGCCCGGCTTGTAGGTAGTCGCAGGGTTTGGGGCGGGCCATTGGCGCGGGACTGTAGACGCGCTCCGGTCTGCGGGTAGCCCGATGGGCGTGTCACACCCCCTGACTACTGTTTTCTTTAGGAAACAGCTTCGCGGTCGGGATGCTGGACGGCGGGGCGTTAGCAGAACGGTGACTGCTTCGGTGAACACGAGAATCGCCTGGTCAGAGGCCATATCGCCGGTGTCGCGGGGCTTTGCGGCCGGGGAGGCTGGCGCCCGTACTGTTCGCGTGGCATGTAATAGCTGTCGGCACTGTTTGGTGCTGCCGGGGCGGCGTGCGCCGCTCGGGTTCGGAACGAGAGCCGACGGGTTCGCGGATGCGACACATCAGCCGACAGGATCGTCGACGGCGAAATGGCCGGTCGGGGCGATGGGCACCTGGTTGCGTCCACCAGTCGCGCCGCGCCTGTTTGATGTCACGATCTCTGGGGCTTCTCGTGTCCGGTGACTTGCGTCTGACCGGTTGGCAGCAGCCGGTCACCGCGGCGCTCGGGGAGCGTCTGTCGGGCAACGCGCGCACCGCTGAGAAGGTGCTCGCTGAGACGGCGAGGCTGTTCGCGTATCTGCGGGCGTGCGGCGCGGAGTGCTGGGATCAGGTGACCGCGGAGATGGTGCTGGGGTGGTGTTGGGCGGCGAGACGCTCCCGCGGCGGGGGCTCGCATCGTGCGGCGGCTCAGTCCACGGCCCGCAACCGCCAGTGGGCGGCGCGGCTCGCTTTGCGTGAGGCCGAGTCGTTGGGCGCGCCGATCATCGCCGACGCGCTGGCTGGTGAGAGGGTGCCGCGCCCGACGGACTCCACAGCGACGCGCCCTCTGACCGTTGCCGAAGCCGAGCGGGTGCGAGCGGTGATCGACGCGGAGGCGGCCACGTCGCGGCGGCTGGTGATGGTGGCTTTGTCGTTCGCGGGTGCGTCCGCGTCGGAATGCGCGGGGGTGCTGCGCCGCGATGTGGACATCTACCGGCGAAGTGTCGTGCTGCGAGGAGATTCTGCGAGGGTCGCCCCGCTCGACGGCTGGGGGGCGCGCACCGTCGAGCGGTATCTGCTGAACACGCCGGTGGTGCCTTCAGGCGAGCGTCTGTGCGTGAAGGCTCAGACCTCCCCGCAGCGGGCGGCGCAGTCGGTGAATGTGCGCCTGGGGCAGGTGATCGCTCAAGCGGGACTCGCCGGGCTGGCGGGCGTGTCGGCGCGTTCGCTGCGGCTCCACACCGCCCGCGGGGTGCTCGACACAGACGGGATCGAGGCCGCGGCGAGGCTGCTGGGGTCGCCGTCGCTGGACACGGCCGCCGCGGCGCTGGGCTACCGGTGGAGGCGCGGCGGTGGCTGAGGGCGCGGGCCGTGGAGCGCTGTTCGGTGACGGACGCCCGGTGCGGGTGGCGGACCTTGATGCCGTTGTCGGCGACGACGCTGTGGCACGCCGCGTCGACGGGCCGGGCACCTGCGCGGCTTCGGGCCGCAGCGGCGGGCTGCGGCTGGTCACCGGCAGCCGGTTCGGTCCCTCGGACTGGGAGTGGTTGGAGTTGCTGGTGTGCTTTGAGCCGTTGTGGGAACTGTCGCTTCAATACGACGCGATCCTCGATGCTTCCGCTGCGAAGCGCTCGGGACGGCGCCGCGAATACACGACGTTTGAGGCGGTGCTTCTTGATGCCGCCGCGTGGACGTGGGGGAGCTACCAGCGCGCCGCGGACAACCTCGCAGACAAGCGGCTGTGGGAGTTCCTGCGCGCCACGGTCGAGGCCGCGTTCCCCGACGACGACCGCATGCGGCTGTCGCCGTCGCCGATCACGCGAGCGCAGAACTACAGGTTCCGCAAGCAGCACGCGACCCCGGACTTCATCGAAGCGATGCGTCACCGCATCGAGGCGGCTGCGGTGGAGGCGTGCCGCGAGATGGGAATGCTCAACCCCGCTGCCGGTTCGCTCACCAATCCCGACAAGCGCTGCTTCGTTGCTGGTGACGGCACCTGGATACCGGCGTTGACCAAACTCACACGACAAGACGCCACTGATCCCGTCACCGGTGAGGTCTGTGGCCGCTACGACCCCGACGCGATCCCGTATCACACCAGCGACGGGCAATTCGCCCGCTCTCCAGGGATGCTGACGGTGTTGGTGCTGGCCCGTAACCCGCACCCCAAAGAACGGATCATCCTCGCCACGCGCGTCAAGTCGGCAGCCAATCCCGACATGGCGCGCAACGACGCCACCGTCGCCACAGACATGACCCTCGAACTGATGGCCCGACACCCGGAGCTTCGCGGCCGGATCGTCGGGTTCATCTACGACATGGCGCTGAGCGCAGCCGACCAGGACCGCATCCTCGACGCAGGCGTCATCCCGGTGTGCAAAGTGGCCCTCACCCCCCAGGGCCGACATCCCGCGGTGCCCCTCGGCGAGCACACCTTCACCACCCGCAGAGGACAATCCGTGCATCTCAACATCACCGCGGTCGCCGGCACGCCGTGCATCACCCAACCCGACGGCGACGGCGAAGAGCACTACCTGCCGCTGCGGCTCGTCCAAGTCAAAGAAGAGCCCCGCAAACGCCGCCCCCTCATCACCACGCGCTGGGCCATCGGCGACGATCCCCTCGCCCCGCCGCACCTGCACGGAGCGGTCTGCCGCATCCGCCACACCCGAACCGCCGCCGAGCGCAGAAATGGCCAGAGCCGCTCACGGGCACTGCGGGTCATCCCTCCCAGCGACGAACGGTTCAACAACATCTTCGGGCTGCGCGAAGACACAGAATCCACCAACTCCGACCTCAAGAACCGTCTCCCGAACCGCCGCAGCCGCACCATCGGCCACAACAGCGTCGAGTTCAACACCCTCGCCTACCAAACACACGTCCTCGTCACCGCGCTCGCTGCTTACCACCACCGCACCGGCGCGGACCTTCACCGCTGGTTCGGGCAGCACACACCGTCAGCGCGAGCAGGGCCACACACCCGCCTAGCCGCCTGACCCCTCGCAGGGCTGTCAGCACAGCAGGCTCCACCGGCGCGCCCGCACACGCCCCCAGCACGGCGCCACGGCCCCGAACGCCCGCCCCGGCAGCAATGCCGCGCCCAAGTACGCTCACCACCACCCCACAAGCCCCCAACAGCCATTACGCGCAGCCTTGCGCGCATACCCCGCCCTCGTAGCTCAGTGGATAGAGCATCGGTCTCCTAAACCGTGTGCGCAGGTTCGATTCCTGCCGGGGGCACAGCCGCCGGGCCCTTGCCGCGCGGATGACCGGCAGCGGTCGGCGACTCGGCTGAACGGGCCCGTGCCGACGATCGTGCGGGCCTGACACGTCGACCGGGCCGGGGGTTCGGCATCCCTCTCGGTCAGGTTCGGTGCCTTGTCCGTTCCCGGAGCCAACCGGCAACCCAGGCCAGGCCGAGGATGGTGACGGCCACCCATTCGGCCTGGTCTGCGATACGGACCGCGGTGGGAACGTCCTCGGGGCCGGGTCGGGGCCCGTCGCCGAGCAGCGGCCGGTCCTCGGTGACGGTCCCGTAGCGCAGCGGGCCACCCAGTTCGCGGCCCATGGCGGCTGCCATCGCGGCCTCGGCCACGCCCGCATTCGGGGACGGGTGGGCCGTCGCGTCGCGTCGCACGGCGGCAAGGATCTCCCGGGCACGGTCGGCACGCAGCACCGCTACCAATCCGGCGAAGATGCGGGCGGGCACGTAGTTGGCTACGTCATCGAGGCGGGCCGCGGCCCAGCCGAAGTTGCCGTACCTCTCGTCACGCCGGCCGACCATCGCGTCCATGGTGTTGATCGCCCGGTAGGCGGCCGCGCCGGGCGCACCCGCCACCGCGGCCCAGAACGCAGGAGCGATCACCGCGTCCACGCTGTTCTCGGCCAGCGACTCGATGACTGCGGCGGCGATCCCCGAGGCGTCCAGCTCCGACGTATCACGCCCCACAAGCGACGGCAGCTCAGCCCGAGCCTCGGCCAGATCCCCCGACCCGGCCAACTCGCCGATGCGGCTCGCCACTCGGCGCAGCTCCCGGCCCGAGGCCACCGCCCACGTGGCCACCGCGGTCGACCCGGCGGCGGAGCCCGCGATCGCCCCCATGACCGCGCCCGACAATGCGTAGACGGCTCCGTTCAGTCGACGGTCGGCCCACAGCGCCTCCTCGACCCGCTCCATTGTGCGGCCGAAGCTGGCCACCGGATGCACGTCCGCGGGTGGCTCGCCGACGAGCCGGTCCAGCACCAACCCGGCCGCGACGGCCACGCAGCGCTTTCCCAGCCGGTTCACAACATGGCCTCAGGCGAGAGGCCGATCATCGGTGGCGACACACTCAGGCCCTCGAGCCGGCCCCGGCCCAGACCGCTCGATACACCGCCTGGCTCTCCGCGGCAGGCAACCGATAGGGCTCGGCTCGGTCGCTCAAGGGTTGGAGCCGTTGGCCAAGCGGCTCAGGGCGCGTTCCAGGCGGCCCAGACCCGCGCTGTCGGGCACAGCCACCCGCACATGGTCCGGCATTCCGAAGCTGGTGCAGTCTCGCACGACCACGCCCTGCTGGGCGAGACGCTCTCGAAGGCCCGGAGCCCGCACGAGCACCCACGGTGCGTCGGCCGAGACGGCATCCCAGCCCCGGCGGGCGAACACGTCGGCCAGCGCGGCGCGAGCCGATGCGACCTCCCGCGCCCATCGGGGCAAGTCGGCCGATGCCAGCAGTTCCGCCAGCACGGCCAGCGCCAGCGAACCCACCGCCCACTCCGGCACATGGCGAGCGAAACGTTCTGCGTCGTCGGCGATGACATAGCCGAGGCGCAGACCCGGACAGGCGAACACCTTCGTCAATGAACCGACCACCACGCCGTCGCGCCCCGCGGACCAGCGTCCGGTGGCCAGCGGATAGAAGGCCTCGTCCCAGACGTCGGCGTGCTCGTCGGCACGGGCCAGCACGCCGCTCGGGCTGTGGGGGTCGCTGCGCCACACGGGTCCGTCGGCACCCCTCGGATGCAGGCCGAACTCCGGCTCGCAGAGCACCCGGCCGCCGATCTCGCCAGCCACGGCTGCCACCGCCGCCGCGCCGCCGTTGGTCAGCACCAGCCGCTCGGGCTGAACCCCCAAAGCATCGGCCAGAAGACGGGTAGCGGCCGGGAGATCGGGGTATCTGCGCAGGGCATCGAGGTGCTGTCGGGCGATCGCGGCCACCTCGGGCGCAAACGGGTTGAGGTTCTGCGACAGATCGAGAATCGAACCAGGATCGACACCCAGCGCCTCAGCGACCCGGGGACCGTCGCCACCGTGCGGACCCGGCGGTGGAACCAGGCGAGTCCCGTCCAAGGCTCGGCGAGCCGGGACGGCGGGCCCCGCCCGGTCGGACAGCCGCGCCGTCGCTGCATCCACGGGCGCCGATCGTACTGCCAACGGTCCGCCCGCTCGCTTAGAACGATCCGGGCCGCTTCGGCGTATCTTGCGGAGGTGATCGTTCGCTCGCCGATGCCAAGCCGAGGGCGGTCGATGCCTGCTGTGGACCCTTTCGCTGAGGCCCGGCTCGGGCCGGTCACCTTGCGCAACCGGATCATCAAGGCGGCCACCTTCGAGGGGGTGATGCCTGAGGCGCTGGTCACTCCCGAACTCATCGACTACCACCGGGCGGTGGCCGCGGGCGGGGCCGGCATGTCGACCGTCGCCTACCTGGCGGTCGCCCCCGAGGGGCGCACCCATGCCGAGTGCATCTGGCTGCGTCCCGACGCGGTGCCCGGTCTGCGCCACCTCACCGACGCGATCCACGCCGAGGGAGCGGCCGCCGGCGCCCAGATCGGCCACGCTGGCCCGGTGGCCAACTCCCGGTCCAACAAGGCCGCGTCGCTCGCACCCTCGCGGCGGTTCAACCCGCTGGCGTTGCGGGTCATCCGCTCGGCGACCGACGCCGACATCGCCCGCATCACCA
>JAJDZO010000234.1 GCA_022824605.1 Acidimicrobiia bacterium | reverse complement strand
TGAACGGCCAGGTGGTTGACGCTCCGGAGTCGCTCCTGTTGCACGTCAGCACGTCGCCCTACGACTGGTTCAACAACGATTTGATGATCCAATGCGACTCGATGAACTTCGTCATCGACGCCGACCACGCCGAGCGCTTCGAACGCGAGACGTGCCGGCGCGGCGTGGTCTACACGCTGGACCAGGCGCTCACGTTCGTTTCCAACTCGGTGGGTGAGCGCATGTGGACGCGCAACCGCCCCAGCGAGCACATGGACCCCGCCGAAGTCGTCGAATACGTGAAGAGCCTCGGCGTCGACGTCACCAACTGGGGCGGCTGAACCCATAGCCGAAGCAATGGCGGCGACATGAGCATCGCCATCTCACCGATCCGTTACCAGGATTTAGCTCATTCGAATGTGGTGGACGGTGATGTCGAGTCCGGTTGATCTGGCCAGCCGACCATCGGCGGTCAACAGTGGGACTCCCATGGCCCGGGCGGCGGCGATGTAGAAGGCGTCATAGGCGCTCACGTTGCTGTAGTGCTCCCAGGCCGACAAGGCGAGCGCTCGATGCGAGATGCGATCGATTGGCCAGATGGCGAGATCGCCCAGGGCCATCACGGCTCTGTCTTCTTCAAGGCGTCCGGTGAGCACGGCGCGGCGCAGTGCCGACATGACTTCTGGGTCGAGCAGTTCGGGGGCAGCCAATGATGCGCTTTCGACCGTGTCGGCAAGCGTGATCCCCAGCGGCGTTCGCAATAGGTACTCGACCGCCACTGAGGCGTCGATCACATAGCCGGTCATTCAAGTTCTGCGTCGCGAGATGCCCGCACCTCGGCGATCAGGGAGGCAACTTCAATGCCCAGGTCGGTGGTCGGACGGGCGGCAAGGTGCTTGCTCCACTCCCACCGTGCGAGCTCCCGCTCAATCGCATCCATTACCGCCGCGCTCATCGTGCAATTCCGCTCAAGAGCGTGCTGGCGCAGCCGCTCGTGAAGAACATCAGGCATATTCCGAACCTGGAGATTGGCCACAGCATGATACTAGCATGAAATATTCATGCTTAGCCGAGGGCTTGGCCGATTTGTCGCAGGACTTCTAGGTGGAGGAAGGGGGCGTCGGGGGCTATGGGGCCGGGGGTGAAGGTGGCGGAGCGCAGGTTTCCGGTGTAGGGGAACGGTCCTTGGCGTTGGTATAGATCCCAGGAGACCGGTGATGCCCGGTCGATGCCGATGTCGATGCCGTGAGCGGGTGCGATCACGGCCAGGGCGGCGAGGTCTTCGCGCTGGGCCCGCACTTGGCCGTCGACTTCGACGGTGACGGTCCAGCGCCAGCCCTCCGTCGCGGTGACGGCGAGGCGGACGCGGTCGGCGCCGTCGGGCATCGGGCCGGCGTCGACGGGTGTCATCTGGCCGTAGCCGTTGTGCTCGAAGCGGAGCCCGCCGTTTTCCACGTAGAGGATGTAGCCGCCGCCTTGGTCGCCGTGGCTCAACAGCACGCCCTCGTCGCCGTCGGCGTGGGCCATGTCGAGGGTCGCCTCGAAGCTGCGCAGGCGGGTGAGCAGGCGGGCGAACGCGCCGTCGAGCGAGCCCGCCTCGCGGTAGACGGTGAGCGGCTGGGCGATCTCGTCCTCGCGGGGCGACCGCTGCAAGAAGATGAACCCGAGGCCCTCGTCCAGCGGGTACACGTTGTTGGCCCTGGCGGCGCGCTCCCAGCCCTCGGCCATCTCCTTGACCCGCTCCGGTTGGTCGGGCGCGAGATCGCGCATCTGCGTCGGATCGCCGTGCAGGTCGAAGAGCTGCCACTCGTGGTCGCCAAAGGGGGTGCGCGGCTCGTGGTAGGTGAGGAGGTCGAATCCGTCGGAGTAGAAGCCGCGATGGCCCATGATCTGGTAGTACTGCGACTCGTGCTCGCCCGGCGCCTTCGGGTCGGCGAGCGACGCCGCGAAGCTCACGCCGTTCATGGGCAGCAGGTTTATCCCGTGGCGCTGGTCGGGCCGCTCGATGCCGACCAGCTCCAACAGCGTGGGCATCAGATCGGTGCCGTGGGCGTACTGGCGGCGCAGCTCCCCGGCCTTATCGGCGAGGCGCGCGGGCCAGGAGATGATCAGCGGGCTGCGGACGCCGCCGGCAAACGTGGTGCCTTTGTAGAGGCGGAACGGCGTCGACGACGCCATCGCCCAGCCCGTCGGATAGTGGCTCAGCGCCTGCGGGCCGCCGATGAGGTGGCGCCGGGCCCAGTCCTTCTCGAAGCGGGCCGCCTCGCTGGCCTCGTCAGGCTGGCCCCGCATGATCTCGGTGAGCAGGTCGAGGTACGACGTGGTGCCTTGGTCGCCCCCCTCCTTGGATGCGCCGTTGTCGGACGCGAACACAATGATCGTGTTGTCGATCTCGCCCATTTCCTCAAGCGATTCGAGGAGGCGCCCCAGGTTCTGGTCGAGGTTGTCGACCATCCCCGCGTAGCACTCCATGTAACGCTGGTAGATCTCCTGGCGCCGCTCGTCGAGCTCGGCCCAGGCCTCCACCTCGGCGCCAGCCTCCTCATTGCGGGGCGGCAACTCGGTGTCTGCGTCGAACAGACCCATGGCCTTTTGCCGCTCGAAGCGCTCCTCGCGCACCGCGTCCCAGCCTGCCACGTAGCGGCCCCGGTACTTGGCCATATAAGCCGCCGGGGCCTGAAGCGGGGCGTGCGGGGCCGAATGGGAGAAGTACAAGAAGAACGGCTGGGTGGGGTCGGCCGACTTCGTCTCGCGGATCATCTCGATGGCGTGGTCGGTGAGGTCGTCGGCGTAGAAGTAGTCGTCGGGGAACCGGTCCACGTGGC
Source organism: Acidimicrobiia bacterium (assembly GCA_022824605.1). Taxonomy (GTDB): domain Bacteria; phylum Actinomycetota; class Acidimicrobiia; order Acidimicrobiales; family Aldehydirespiratoraceae; genus Aldehydirespirator. The sequence goes on along the minus strand of JAJDZO010000234.1, from coordinate 898 downwards.
GCACGTGGTTGTCGACGTAGATCTCGTCGGGCTGAAACGAACTGAGCACGTTCGACATGCTGCCGTACCAGCGGTCGAACCCCCGCTGGAGCGGCCATCCGTGCCGGGGGCCGATAGCCGAATGGTCGGTCTCCTTCACGAGATGCCACTTGCCCACCATCAGCGTCGTGTAGTAGCGGTCCCTCAAGACCTCCGCAATCGTCATCACCTCCGCCGACAGCTCCATGGAGTAGCCCGGGAACCCCGGGTCGTTGAGCACGAACCCAACCCCGGCGGCATGGGCATTCACCCCAGTGAGGAGCGACGCCCGACTCGGCGAGCACACCGGATTGACGTGGAAATCCGTATAGCGCAGGCCGCTGTCGGCCAGGCGGTCGATGTTGGGCGTCTCGATCTCGCCCCCAAAGCACCCCGGATCAGACCATCCCATATCGTCCGCCAACACGAAAACGATGTTTGGCGACCCCGCAGGCGCACGGTTCGCAGTCGGCCACCATGGCGTGGAGTGGGCGAATGTCATCGCAATCTCGCCCTCGAAAGCTGGAGTGGGACCCTGAGTCATGCCAGCAACATAGTTGCGCGCCTCACCCTTGGGCTCGGTGCTGATGCCAGCGGCTCCGGCGATGCCAGGGTCCCCAAGCCCCATCGCTTATGACGACAACCGACGAGGTGGAGGGTTCCGGCGGCGGTGTGTGGGTAGCCTCGTCAGCGTGGACGTGACTGACGATGGGCAAAGACGCGTACCGTGACCATCGCTGAATCCGAGTTGACGGCGGCCCGAAGTGCTTGGGGGGTTGGTCTGGTCTCGATCGCTCAGGCCTACGAAACAGACGGGATCGATGGTGCCCGTGAGGTGGCCTCTCGCGTCCTGGATGAGGTCTACGGGTACGACATGGGG
>JAJDZO010000179.1 GCA_022824605.1 Acidimicrobiia bacterium | reverse complement strand
GACGCAGTACACCGCTTGGAGGACCTTGTGATCTCGTGGATCACGATCGACCCGAAGTCGTCTCTGGCCGGGCTCACCCTCGCCGAGGCCGAGCTGAGGGCGAAGACCGGCGCGGGCGTCGTCGCGCTCGTTACTGACTCGGGGTCCATCCCCATCCCGGGCGGCGCCGACCGCCTCGAACCCGGCGGCACGGCAGTGGTGGTCGGCGTTCCGGCCGCGGTGAAGGCGGCCACCAATCTGCTGAACGAATCGGGCTAGCCCATGCACACGGGCGGCGATCTGTTTGTGATCGAGCTCGGGGCGGTGGTGCTGGTCTTGGCCATCGTCGCCCGCCTGGCCCGAAGGGTCGGCCTGCCCGCACTTCCGCTGTACCTGATGGTGGGGCTGGCCCTGGGCGAAGGCGGTCTCGTCGAGTTGCCGGCGTCGGAGGAGTTCATCGAGGTGGGCGCCGAGATCGGCGTCATCTTGATGCTGCTGATGCTGGGGCTCGAGTTCTCCGCCCAGGAGCTGATCGACAATGTGAGGCGGTCGACGCTGGCCGGGATCGTCGACATCGCCCTGAATTTCCCACCCGGTTTCGCAGCCGGTCTTCTGCTGGGCTTCGACCCGATCGTTGCCGTCCTGCTCGGCGGCGTGACCTACATCTCGTCGTCGGGCATCGTGGCGAAGCTTGTTGCCGACCTCGACCGCATCGGCAACCACGAGACCTCGGTGATCCTCAGCGTGCTCGTCATCGAGGACCTCGCCATGGTGCTCTATCTGCCGATCGTGTCGGGTGTGCTCTTCGGCGGGTCGCTGCTCAGCACCACGGTCACCGTCACCGTGTCGTTGCTCGTGGTTACTGCGGTGCTCGCGGCCGCCTACTTTTTTGGCGACCGGTTGAGCGCCATGGCATTGAGCCAATCCAGCGAGGCGCTGTTGTTGACCCTGCTCGGCGGCACCCTGCTCTTCGCCGGCATCGCCGGACGCCTCAACCTGTCTACGGCGGTGGGCGCCTTCGTGGTGGGCGTCGCACTGTCGGGTGACATCGTCTCGCATGCCCGCGGGCTGCTGTTGCCGCTGCGCAACCTCTTTGCCGCGGTTTTCTTCGTGTTCTTCGGCCTGCAAGTGGACCTCGACCTCGTCCCCGACGTCGCCGTGGCCGCGGTCGTCATCGCCGCCGTCACCATCGCCACCAAGTTCGCCACCGGCTGGATCGCTGCGGGACGAGCCAGTATCGGCAAACCCGGCCGGGTCCGCACCGGGGCCGCCCTCATCGCCCACGGAGAGTTCTCTATCGTCATCGCCGAGCTCGGCATCACCCGGGAGAGCGACCTCGGCGCGCTGGCGGCCACCTACGTCATCATCCTCACCCTCATAGGCGCCGTGTTCTACCAGTTCTCCGACTCCTTGACCCTCCGAATCCCAACCAGGCACCACCGCTCCCGGTGGCAGCGCACATCTCGCCTAGTGCAAGGGGTACGAAGGCGCCGCTGAGGGTCGGCGCGCCAGCCACTTAGTCCTGATGGCTGGTCTACACCCAAATTGGACATACGACTACTACTGTTGCTGCCGTCCAAACTCTTGGCAGGTTCTTGGCAGCGGGGACATTGGGATGCCGCGGAGATGGCAGTTCGCCTTGAGTGGGCAAAGGGGACAACTAGTGGAGATCTCACGTGCGCGGCTGGGCCAACAAGCGGCTTGACATGTCAGGTATGGCATGGCTGCGGGCGGTCTTGGCCTGTGCGCGGGCTAGCCCGGCCGGTGGATCATCGTCGCTCTAACAGCAATGGGACCCTGATGGAGCGGGTATGGCCGGGCTGTCGGTGCGCTCGCTGTTCGACCTCTGGCTGCGGGCCCAACGTTGGCAGCCTGGCGATCGCATCGTGTTTACCGCGCTCACCGTTTCGGACATGCCTTACGGCTGATTGCCGGACTCGATGGCGCTTGCATACCCACTTCGCAAGCTGAAGAGCACTCGTATTGGCTGGTTCCAGTACTCGTTCCCGACCCGCCAGCGATAATCGATCATCTGGCGGCCGCAGGCTTTCATGCCACGCAAGGGCGCTCGTTCGCCGTTGTCAAACACGACGACCCTGACGACGGCCCGCCGCCCAAAGGTGCTCGCACATTGTTCGATCACGCGGTATTCCTCCCATTCGACCCATCCATGCCGGGGCCGGTAATAGAAAGTCTCGCTGCCATGGTCGGGGCAGAACTGGGGCGTCAAGACTGTGATGGGTGGCGTCTGGGGGTCAGAAGGGGGTGAAGGGGGGGCAGGCACCACCGGGTAGAAGCTGTCACTGGCGTCGGTAGACTAGGGGTATGGATTCGGGCACTCTCACCAGGGGAAATGCCGCAATGGCCAGTGGCGGGCCATCCCGCAGTGAAAGGCCAATCGTGGATGTTCAGCTGGCTGAATTTGACGGGTTGGGGTCGGGTGACTTGGTCAAATTGATCCTTCAGGCTGACAGTGCTCGCCGGCAGTTGGATGGCTATCTGACCGCGTTGTTGGGCCGGTTTGGTGATCTGGAGGGGTCGGACGCGGTTGAGGAACTGTGCCGTCAGTTTGGGCTTGGGCGTCATCGGGCCCGCCAGCAGGCCAAGACCTCTAGTGCGCTCAAGGCGTTGCCTGACACGCTGGAGGCGGCCAAGCAGGGGTGGATTTCTATTGATCATGCCCGGGTGATGGGTGAGTCGCATCTGCGGGCGCCGCTGTCCAAGGAAGAGGAGTTGGAGTTGGTCGTGCTGGCCATCTCCGAGGACCTCGATGAGTTCAAGAAGACTGTGGCCCGCCGGGAGGACCAGCGCCGGGCCGACGACGGGTTGACCCGCCATGAGCGCCAGCGGGAGCGGCGCAGCGGCAAAGTGTTTGACGGCGATGACGACATGGTCGTTTTGTACGCCGAGTTTGATCGCATTGCTGGGGAGCGGGTCAAGACCGCTCTCTACGACCTGGGTGATCGGCTGTTCCACGAGGACGCCAGGTCTGGGAGCGACCGCACCCACGAACAGCGCAACGCCGATGCCCTGGTCGCGCTCATCACTCAGCGACCGGCCCGAGTTGATAATTCCGATGCCAACTCCAACAGCAGCGGTTGCTGCCCAGTCGGTGACTCGGACGCTGTGTCCAGCGATGATTCCGAGGGTCACGACGTCGGCTCCGAAATTGCTCCACAGGCCACGACACTGATCGTCTCGGTCGACTACGACACCCTCAGTGGTCAGCTTAAGAACGCCGGTCTTATCGACGGCACCCCCATCGATATCGATGACCTCCGCCATATCGCCTGCGACGCCGGTGTGGTACCCGCCATCTTTGCCGCCGACGGCCAACCGCTCTACATGGGAAGAAAACAGCGGGCCGCCACCTCTGCCCAAAAGCTGGCCCTGATTGCCCGCGACAAGCAGTGCGTCGGGTGCGGCATGAGAGCCAGCGCCTGCGAC
>JAJDZO010000054.1 GCA_022824605.1 Acidimicrobiia bacterium | reverse complement strand
AACGAGCGCAGCGGTCCTATCTCAGCCGCGGGGCCCAGCGCATGCGCGCAGGCGACGCGCCGTTGCCCGGGCGTGACGAGATCCACCGCCGCTGAGAAGCGGTGAGCCTCTTCTGTAGGGCGCTAGGCTTTGCGGCTGGCGGTCGGCTGACAGGAGACGGCGGTACTTTGATGCCCTCCCACCCTGATGCGATCCCCGATAGGACCGCAGACGGCCCGAGAGCCGCAACCCGCATCCTGGGAATGCTGGGGCTTCGATATCTCCATTTGATCGACGCGGTCACACTGTTCGGGCTGATGGCCGCGATCACCACGGTCCGGTTCGGGTTCGACTGGCCGACGTATCCCGTGTCTCACTATGTGGTGGGGTTCGCCATCGCCACCGGTCTGCACATGGCCGTCTACTACTTCGGCGGCCTCTACGAATACGAGCCGCGGCTCGGCCATCCCCCGTGGCTGCCCCGCGCCACGATGCTGACCCTGCTGGCCACTGGCGCCGACGCCACCGTGTCGCTGCTCAGCGGGCGCTACCTGATGCCCCGTGCCAACCTTGTGATCCTCGCCGTGGCCGCGAGCCTCTTAGTGACGTTCAACCGCTGGCTGGCCCGCAGGGTCAGGTTGCGACGCTTCGGACAGTGCCGGGTGCTGCTGATGGGCCGTCATGGCGAGGTGGAGTCGGCCCAGCGCCACCTGAGCGACGCAGAGCCCTCGGTGGAGATCGCCGGGAGGTGCGACACGCCGTCGGACATAGCGGCGGAGGTCGAGCGCACGGCGAGCACCGATCTGCTGCTGCTGTCGAGCCAATCGCTGGACGTCATCTACCCCGAACCCTTGGCAGAGCTTGAGGGAAGGGGTGTGGGTGTCTTCAGGCAGATCGCACCCGCCGACACCCTGCTGGGCCTTCAGCGGACCGTCCAGATCGGCGGCATGCCCTTCGCCGCGCTGCGCGCCCATGCCCTGCCCGCGTGCCGGCTGCGCTTCAAGCGGCTGCTCGATCTCGTGTACCTGCTGGTGCTGGCCCCCTTCGCCATCCCCTTGTCGGTGGCGGTGGCGGTATACGTGCGGCTGCGAGCCGGCAGGGGCGTGTTGTACCGGCAGGAGCGGGTGGGCATGGAAGGCCGGACGTTCGTGATGTTGAAGTTCCGGACCATGACGCCCGACGCGGAGCGGACCGGGCCGGATCTCGCCGTTGCGAACGACCCCCGAATAGTCGAAGGCATGGCGTGGCTCCGTCGGACCCGCCTCGACGAACTGCCGCAACTATGGAATGTCCTCGTCGGTGAGATGTCTCTGGTGGGACCTCGGGCCGAACGGCCCGCGCTGGTGGCCCGGCTCGAGGAGAAGATCGCCGGCTACGGCAGGCGCCACGACAGCCCGCCCGGCATCACCGGCCTGGCCCAAACCCAGGGCCACTACCAGACCGACGCCGCCTACAAGCTCGGACACGACCTCCAGTACGTTGTCAACTGGTCGCCCTTGCTTGACTGGGAGATCATGGTGAGAAGCCTCATAGTCATGGCCCGCCGGTCAGGCCGGTGACCAACTCCGCAGCGCCCGTACACTCCCTTGAATCTCCCGACGGGGGCTGGCCGCACGTCTCGGTGGTGGTGCCGGCTCGGGACTGCGCCGCGCTGATCGGCGGATGTCTTGACGCCATCGACTCCCAGACCTACCGCGGTCCCATCGACGTGACCGTGGCGCTGGCACCCAGCCGCGACGGCACCGGCCGTGCGATCGCCAACACCGACATGGGGCTGCCGTTGCAGGTGGTCGACAACCCCGCGGGCACCGCTGCTGAGGGCCTCAACCTCGCGGTGGCCGCATCGCAGGGATCCGTAGTGGCCCGAGTGGACGCCCAGTCGCGGATCCCGCCCGACTACGTCGAGCGGGCCGTGACCACATTGACCCAGACCGGCGCGGCCAACGTGGGCGGCGTGCAACATCCTGTCGGTTCAGCCGGATTGCCCGGGGCGATCGCGGCCGCAATGGAATCGCCATTCGGAGGCGGTCCTGCGGCCTTTCGCCGGGGCCGACGCGCCGGACCGGCCGACACCGTGTATCTCGGCGTGTTCGACCGAAAGGCCTTGGAGTCGGTCGGCGGTTTCGACGAGACCCTCGGACGCAACCAGGACTACGAACTCAATTGGCGCCTGCGAGAGCACGGACATTGCGTGTGGCTCGATCCGAGCCTCGTGCTCGACTACTTGCCCCGCTCGAACTACCGAGGACTTGCCCGCCAGTACTTCTCGTACGGAGCCTGGAAACGCACCGTGCTACTGCGCCACCCCCGTTCGCTTCGCCTCCGCCAGCTCGCCGCTCCCGCGCTGGTCGCGGGTTTGGCGGTTTCGGCGCTGCAGCTGGCCATGGGCCGATGGCGGGGCGCGGCCCTCCCGGGGCTGTACACCGCCGCCTGCACGGTCGCCGCCAACCGCTTGCGCGACACCCTGCCCGACAGACACGACCGGGTTCGAGCGGCGGTCGCCTTTGTGACGATGCACACCGCCTGGGGAGCGGGCTTCCTGACCGGCCGAGCCTCGCTAGAGGCCGAGCGAAAAGGCGAACGGCCGCGCCGCGCCGTGACTTGAACCAGCCCCCGATGAACATCCGTTGGACCGCGCCGATAGTGGCTGCGGCCGCGGCCGTGCTCGTGTTCACCAACGGACCGGTGCTGCTCTTCTCCAAGAGCGTGCTGGACCGAACGGGCCGCTGGGAGGATCTCGCGGTGTGGCCCTTCCTGGTCGCCGCGGCCGTCACCGGCGCAGCGCTGGCCGCCTGGGACTTTCCTCGGTGGCGGCACCGGCGTCTAGAAGCCTCCGAACTGATCGCCGCGACTGCGGTCGGCTGGTTCGCGCTGGGCGCGCTGGCATCGACGATGTGGAGCGTGGACGCCGGTGCGACGGCTTGGCGCTCCTGCATCTACGTCGGGATGGCCTTGCTGGCGTGGGCGATCGCCCGGCTCGACGCCCACGAAGTCTCGATAATTGTCGGACTCGTGGCCGCGGCGGCAGTCGGCGCCAGCCTCTTGTTGATCGTCCTGCGACCAGACCTCGGCCTCGGTCCGAACGACTACTGGCAGGGTGTGTATACCAACCGCAACTCCCTGGCTCCTCTGGCCGCGATCGGCGTCTTGGCGGGGCTGCGCTTCGCGATGGCTCCCGGCCGCGTCCTGCGGTCGGCGGCGGCCGGGCTCGCTCTGGCGTCAACCGCGACTCTGATCGGCGCGGGCAGTCGCACCGCGTGGGTGTCGCTCATCGCAGCGCTGACAGTGTCGAGCCTCCCCTTGATCCACCACCGGATTGAGCGACGACGCGGATCTCGCCGCGCCGCGCACCTCACCTGGGTCGCCGCGGGCGTAACCGCCGTGACGGCAGGCGCCTTCCTGGCCGCGGTCTGGAACGTGTCCACCTTCAGCCAGCGGCGCGAGATCTGGGCGTTGGTTTGGGACCGAATCGTCCAGCGACCGCTGCTGGGCCACGGGTTCTTCACGTTCTGGGACATCGAAGAACTGACTCAACATGTGCTGCTACGGCGGGGCAGCGCCCACAACAGCCTGGTCGAAGTCGGTCTCGGGCTGGGACTGCTGGGTGCGATTCCCTTCGTCGCCATCGTGGTCCTGGCCGCTCGCAACGCCGGTCTGGAGTTGTGGCGGCGGCCTGGCCCGGACTCGTGGATGTGGGCTGCGCTCGTGGCCTTCCTGCTTCTGGAGAACGTGACCGAGAGCTTCGTGTTGTGGTTCTCCTACAACTGGGTGCTGCTAATGGCTGCGGCTCTGCGAGGGTCAGGGCTGCCAACAACGGCGACAAAGGTCCTCACGAATGGTGACCGGTCCGAGAGCACGCCTCCAAATACGACGCCACCACGGATCCAGGCTCGCCCACCGCTTTGACCTCGCCATCGTCGAGCCACGCGACCCGGTCGCACAGGTGCTCGATCTCCGTCATGTTGTGCGACACCACCACCACCGAGCCGGCCTCGGCGCAGATCTCGTCGATGCGCTGCGAGCTGCGCGCCCGGAACTCCGCGTCGCCGACTGCCAGAGCCTCGTCGATCAGAAGGATCTCGGGGATCCTGGCTGTTGCGATGGCGAAGTGCAGCCGCGCTCGCATCCCCGAGGAGTAGGTGCGCATGGGCCGGTCGACGGCGTCGCTCAGACCGGCGAACTCGATGATCTCGTCCATGCGGCTCTCGATCTCATCGCGTGTGAACCCGAGCGCCAGCCCGCCGATCAACACGTTGCGCCGACCCGACAGGGCGGAGCGCAGCGCGGAGGACACCCCCAGCAGCGCCGGGCGAGAGCGGCCGCGCACGGTTCCCGACTTGAGGGGCAGAAGCCCGGTCATGGCCGACAGCAGCGTCGACTTGCCCGATCCGTTCGCTCCGATCACGCCGAGGGTCTCGGATTCGTGGACTTCGAGGGTCACGCCCCGCAAGGCGCGCACCGTCTGATACCGCCGCCGAACTCGCCCTCGCGAGAAGTGCTCCTTCAGACCGCCCGCAGAGTCTTCGTAGACGCGGTAGTTCACGGCTACGTCCTGGAGTTGAACCGTGACGTCCGGCCTGAGCGCGGTCATGACCCGAGCCGGCCCTCAACACGGCGGAAGTTGAACACACCGATCACCGGGAGCGCCATGCACCACACGGTCAGGCCGATCACCACCGCGGCATCCACTTCGGTGCCGATCAGACACCACCGAGCACAGGTGATGAGGTCGTATACCGGGTTCACCGCGAAGGCCGTCCTCCAGAACTCGCTGGAAATGAAGGCGTCAACGCTGAAGATCACGCCCGAGGCGTAGAAGAGCAGCCGCAGCAGATGAGGCAACAGCCTCTGAAGGTCGCGTACCGATGAGCCGATCTGGGCCACAACGAGAGCTGCGCCCAGGTTGAACACATACAGCGCGGCCAACACGACAGGTAGCAGCAGCCACCGCAGCGACGGGCGTTCTCCCGTAACCAACAACGACAGCAGCGCTACGCACAGCGCCGGAATGAATGCGAAGGTCTGCCCGTTGACAGCCGCCACCGGCAACAGCAGCCGGGGGAACTGGATCGACCGGATCAGCCCGAGGTTCCGGACAATGCACACCGACGCGTCCTGAAGCACCCTCTGGAACAGGTGAAACAGCACTATTCCCACGATCAGGAAACCGAGAAAATTGTCCACGCCTCGGCGTGTGTCGAGCACGACGCCGAAGATGAAGAAGTACACCCCCACGAGCAGGGCCGGATTCACCAAGTGCCAGAGTTGCCCCAACGCAGTGTCCATGTTCTGCGCCCGCAGATCCTGCGCCGGCACCACCACCGCGAACTCCCGCCGCCGCCAGACCTCCTTCAAGTACGAAGCAGTCGAAGGAGGGGCGGCCAGATCGATGAGGCCCGGATCACCGGCTTGCCCGCCGGAGGGGGCAGGGGTCGCGTCATCCACGGTACTCATCCTACGATTGCAGCCGTGCCGCGCCCGCGCCCCGCCGTTCTGCTGAGGCTGTCATCATTGGCCGAGCCTCGGTTCCTGCCGACATGACAGGCTGGCCGCCGCCTGCCACCGTTCGGGGCAACGACTGGCGATCCCTGCCTGCTGAGCCAACCGAGACGTTCCGGCCGACGATGACGGCAACAGTCGTCATTCCCTACTACGAAGCGCAGGAGTCCCTCAAGCTGACCTTGGCTGGACTGAAGCGCCAGACCTACCCGCCAGACCTGTTCGATGTGGTCGTGGTGGACGACGGCTCGTCGCCACCGCTGGAGTTGGAGACGCCGCCGCTACCGGTACGGGTTCTGCACCAGCCCCGCCGAGGCTTCGGCGCGGCCCGGGCCCGCAATCTCGGCGCCCGCAACGCTTCAGGCGACATCGTTGTGTTCCTCGACTGCGACATGATCCCTGAAGCCGACTGGCTCGCCTTCCACGCCCGCTGGCACCACGTCGCCTCCGACACTCTTACTCTGGGATTCCGCAAGCACATCGACGTCGACGGCACCGCAGCACACACGGTGCTGGAGCGGCCGGGCACCCTCGCAGAACTGTTCTCGGACCGCCCGGCTGAGGCGCCGCAGTGGATCGAGCGCCGCATGTCTCTGACCGACTACCTCACCTCTGACGATGAGTACATCTTCCGTGCAGTGACCGGCGGAAACCTCGGAGTGTCCGCCGACTTCTTCAACACCGTCGGAGGCTTCGACGAGTCGTTCGACCAATGGGGTGCCGAGGACACGGAGTTCGGCTATCGGGCCTACGCCCTCGGAGCGGTCCTCACCCCCGAACGGGGCGCACTCTGCTGGCACCAGGGACCCGGCGCCAGAATCAGCGACGAGGAACGCCTCAGCCTCACCCGCATGCAGGGCAAGCTCATGCACCTGATCCCCTACGGACGCTCGGCGTCGGAGACCGCCGGCCGCTCCTTCAAGGTGCCCCGCTTCGTTGTGTCGGTGGCGGCCGGCCGCGCCGACGGTCAAACGATCCTGGACACGGTGCAGCAGGTGCTGGCCAGCAGAGCCGACGACCTCGTCGTGTGGGTCGAGGAGGAGCCGGGAGCGCAACTCGAATGGCTTCGCGCCCACCTGGACCCCGACCACCGGGTGCATTTCGGTCCGACAGGCGGAGCGGCCGCAGCCTTTCCGGCGGCGCGGTTCCACATCACCGTGCCGGCAGGTGGACGCTTCAAGACCTACACCGTGGACCGCCTGCGCGCCCGTCTGGACCGGGCCGCACAGGCCCGCGGCCGCCTGGCATCAGGGCACCCGGTGACCATCACCCGATCGTGGGCGCTCCAGCGCTCCATCAGAAGCGGCGTGCCGGTGGGCGACCTGGGAGTCGTAGTCGACATTGCGGCAGGGGGTCTCGAGGAACGCTCCAGGTCTCTCGAACCGGGGACTGTGCGCTCAGAATCCGGCAGTCGGCACCAACGTGGCCCGGACGTGTTGAGTCGGGCGCTCCCGGCGCGTTCGGCGACGGCGAGCCGGCTCAGGCGCTACGCGGATGCTGCTCTTGAACGGTTGTCGGCGGTGCGAACTCCCGGCGACGCGAGGCACTTCGCGTCATGGCTGACCCGAGCGGTGCTGCGCCGGCTCAAGAAGTCCCTGCAACGGTCCAGCCCTACCGGAACCGACTCTTCCACTCAGGCGCGGTACCCCCTCGGAGCCGAGATCGCGGTGTTGGGTGAGCGCGCCGCCGCGCTGTTCTCCGCATCCGCCCGTGTCGGCCCACCGACTGTCGACCGCCACATCGACCTGCATGTCGTCGACACGTCGGAGGCTCGTCGCCTACTGATCGGAGACGGCGGCGAGGTACCGAGCCGGATAGCGGTTCTCAACGAACTCCCGGCCCAGTTCACAGTGCCCGCCTTCGACCCGACCACCGTCAATCCTGTGGGCTGGACTCCCGAGCATGAGACGTCAACCGTAAAGCTCGAGTCGAGATTGAAGCCGACCACGGCCCGACGCGTGGACGATGCCACGATCAGCGACCTGAGACAGGTGCACCACGTTGAGGACTCCGGCGCCGTCGTTGCTGAGCCCGCGACGCGCGCTGCCCTCCTGGCCGCTCTAACAGCCGCGGGCGTGGTGGTTTGCGTGACCGACCACGATCCAGCCCTGCGAGACTGTCTGGGAGCCGACCTGTACGGCCTCATGACCGATCCCGCCGTCGCTCATGCGAACGCCCAACAGCGCGAGCATCAGAGCATTGCCATGCGACGGCTGGCTCTGCGCGACCACTCGCTGCGCGCCCGAGCACGACAACTCCTGACAACCCAGGGCTTCGAGGCGCCCCTGCCCGAGGTGACCGTGTTGCTGGCCACCCGCAGGCCGGATTTGCTCGCCAGGGCCGTGGAATTCGTAGGCGCCCAGACCTACCCCCGCATCGACCTCGTTCTGGCCCTGCACGGCGAGGGCTTCGGACCCGACGACGAGATGGCAACCCTGGTTGACGGGCTGAGATGCAACACGGAAGTAGTCCGGGTAGCCGCTGGCGAACCGCTGGGCGCCGTGCTCAATGCCGCGGTCGGAGCCGCCTCCGGGACGCTGCTCACAAAGTTCGACGACGACGACTACTACAGCCCCGACCACCTGTGGGACTTGGTACTGGCGCGGGAATACTCCGGGGCGGTGCTGGTGGCCAAGGCAGCGGAGTATGTGTACCTGTCCGACACCGACCAGACCGTCAGGGTCGACAAGATGCGCGAGCGGTACGTGCCCCATCCGGTGATCTCGGGCGGCGTGCTGCTCATCTCCCGTCAGGATCTCGACGCCGCCGGCGGCTGGCGCCGGGTGCCGCGCAGCGTGGACATCTCACTGGCCCGTGACGTGGCGCAGATCGGCGGCGACATCTACTGGACCCACGGTGAGGGCTATCTGCGTGTGCGCCACGGCGGCGGGCACACATGGACCATCGGCGACGACTTCTTCCTCGACCGCTCAAGCGACACCCGCAACGGCCGTGACTTCGAGTTCGCGGGCTTCTAGGCCGCTGAGGGCGCGGACCGGTCCATGACTCAGCCCTCCCAGGTGACAGGGTCCGGTGCCCGCCGTCGGGCAGGGTTCGGACCCGCTCAAGTCCTGCCGGCGGCACGGTGGCTGGGACGTGCCCTGCGACTGCGGATAGAGCGGATCGGGGGCCTCGCAGCCGAACGCGTCAGCGGTCGGGCCCGGCTCGCCCAATACCCTCTCGGCGCCCGAATCGCCACCGCGGGACCCCGATCAGCGGCCGTGTTCGCCGCTTCGGGCAGGGTGACGAGCGCGTCGAGGAGCGGCCACGCCGACATCGTCCTCGCCGACGAGCCCCGGGCCGGCACCGGTGACCGGGCGGACGCCGCCGTGGTGAGGCTGTCGGACGTGCCCGCTCATGCGTCGATTCCGGCCTTCGACCCACTTGAATGGAACCCCATCGGCTGGCGACTCGAAGACGCCTCGGCCGTTCGTAGCTCGGACGTGTCCGATCATGCCGACCCCGCAACTCGCGCCGGGAAGCTCGCAGCCTGCGCCGCCACCGGCAGAGTCGTCTGCGTCCCCGGCAACGATCCCGAACTGCGGAACCTGCTGGGCACGGAGCTGCACGCCCTCATGGCCGACGAGGACCGCATCAACGGTGCCGACGACCAGGAGCGAGAGACGATCAGCATCGACATGCGGCGCCACGCGCTGCGCGACCACTCGCTGCGAGCGCGCGCCCAACAGGTGATCGACGCGGCCGGTCTCAGGGCGCCGCGCCGGCGCGTGTCGGTGCTGCTGGCCACCAATCGACCGGAGCAGCTCGACCATGCCGTAGCTGCAGTCGCCGCCCAGACCTATCCAGAGATGGAACTGGTACTGGCTCTGCACGGCGACGGCTTCACCGACGACACTGTGCAGCGCGCCCTGGCGCCGCTTGATCACCCGGTCCGAATCACAAGGGTCGCCGCCCAGCAGTCCCTCGGCGCGGTTCTCAACGCGGCGGTGGAGGCCTCGACGGGCCTGCTGCTGGCGAAGTTCGACGACGACGACTACTACAGCCCCGACCACCTGTGGGATCTGGTGCTGGCCCAGGAGTTCTCCCAGGCCGAACTGGTGGCGAAGGGCGCCGAGTACGTGTACCTGGCCGCACACGACCGCACGCTTCGAATGTTCGGCCGCCGCGGCGAGCGCTACCTCGGCTATCCGGGGGTGAGCGGCGGCGCCATGCTCATAACCCGCCACCATCTGGACGCCGCCGGAGGCTGGCAGCGCATCCCACGCCACGTCGACACCGCGCTGGCCCGTGATGTGGTCCGCATGGGCGGCAGGATCTACCGCACCCACGGCCGGGGCTACCTGCGTGTGCGCCATGGACAGGACCACACATGGGACATGGGCGATTCCCATTTCCTCGGACGCGCCCGCGAAGCCCGCAACGGCCTCGATCTCGACTTCGCCGGGGTGACATGAACTACGGAATGACGCCATGACAGCACCGGCCGCCGTGCGCGGCAACGACTGGCCCTCTCTGAAGGTGGAGCCTGAGAACGGGTTCACTCCCCGACTGGGCGTCACGGTGGTGGTGACCTATTTCGAGGCGCCCGACGAGTTGGCGCTCACGCTGGCCGCGCTCGAGCAACAGGACTATCCGCGGGAGCTGTTCGAGGTGGTGATCGTCGACGACGGGTCACGCTCACCGCTCGAGGCTCCGTCAGGCTGCCCCATGACGGTCCGGGTGGTGCATCAGGAGGATCGCGGCTTCGGATTGGCCAGGGCTCGAAACACCGGCGTCGCCGCCGCCGCCCATGAGATCATCGTCTTCCTGGACTGCGACATGATGCCGGAACGGGGCTGGTTGACCGCTCACGCCCGCTGGCATCACGCGGCCAGCGATGTGCTGACCATCGGCTCCAGGGTCCATGTCGACCCGCATGGGATCACGGCTGAAGCGGTGCGCCAGCGTTCTGGCCCCCTCAGCAACCTCTTCGACGGACGGGCCGTGCGGCGGCCCGAATGGATCGAAGTCCACATGGATCGAACCAAGCGCCTCACCTCCGACGACGACGATCTCTTCCGTGTCGCGTCAGGAGGCAACCTCGGAGTGTCGAGGCAGTTCTACGAGACCGTGGGACGATACGACGAGAGCTTCACGCAGTGGGGCGCTGAGGACATCGAGTTCGGCTACCGCGCCTACACCCGCGGCGCGCTGCTGGTGCCGGTGCGCACGGCACTCTGCTGGCATCAGGGCGAAGGGGCCGAGCCGAGCGACGCCGAGTCTGCCAGCCTGGAACTCCAGCGGGCCAAGATCTCACAACTCATCGCCCACCGCGGGTTCCGGCGAACGGCTGCAGGCCGCAGCTTCACTGTCCCCCAGTATGTGGTGACGATCCGGCCGAGCGCCGCCGGCGACATCGGCCGGCTAGAGACCACCGAACAGGTTCTCGCCAACAGCGTGCACGACCTGGTGGTGTGGCTCGAAGAGCCCGCCGCGTCAGGACCAGAGCAGTCCGTCGAGCACGAACGGCTGCGGCGCCTGCTGTCCGGCGATCCTCGAGTGCGGTTCGGGATGCCCGGAGGCGGGCTTGAGACGTTTCCTGCTGCCGCGTTCCACGTCACGATTCCCGGCGACGCAACCGTCGGCGCGGACGCCATTGCAACGCTCCGCCGGCTGTTGGGATCGGCGCCGGCCGCATCGACCGATCCCGTCGATCACCTGTCCGGTGTCAGCATCGTGCGGGCGTGGGCCCTGCACCGTGCCGCTCGCCGAGGTCTCACGCTGGCCGAGTGCGAGCCGGTCACACCCCTTGATCCCGCCGAGGTCAGCGTCACCGGGGCCAGTCCCACCGAGGTGGCGAAGCCGCGGCCTTCCCTGGACAAGAGGGTCCGTGCTGGGCGCAGCCGAGCACGCCGCCTCTCACGGAGAGGCTTGAACCGGCTGCGCAAGCTCCGTCGTCTGGCCCGGAGGAACACCCGGCGCGCCGCCGACATCGGCCGGGCTGTGCGCCGCGAGGGATCCAAGGTTCGCACGGTGGCCGACCTGCGGGATTTCGGCCGGTGGACCGCTGGCAGTGTCGCAACCATCACAAAGAAGCGGATCGAGCAGACGGGATCAGCCCTCAGTCAGCGCGAGAAGGCCCAATGCCGGCTGGGTCCGGAGACGGCCACGGTGGGGCCGCTGGCTGGGTCGGTGTTCGCCGCGGCACGCGAGGTGAGCCCGACCGTCGGACCTCATACGCGGGTGGTGCTGGCGGATACACCTGAATTGGGCCGCAATCTGGGCGTGGACACCGTGGTGGCTCTCTCGGAGTTGGATCCGATGACGTCGGTGCCGGCCTTCGACCCGCGCAGATTCAATCCTCGGGGCTGGAATCGGCACACCCGACCTGATCACACCACCCTGAGGAAAGCGCGAAGGCCGGACCTGGACCCGGAGCGGCTGAGAAGGATCAGGGACTTCCACCATGTGATCGAATCGGGTCACGGCCGGCGCGATGCTGCATCTCGGGCCGGTGCCCTGGCCGCAATGGCAGCCATCGGAGCCGTGATTCGCATTGAAGACCCGGAACCCGACTTGGGCAGACATCTCGGATCCGAGCTGCACTCACTGATGACCGATGAGCGGGTCGCGGCCGCCGACGACCACGAACGGGAGGCTCTCAGCGTCGCCATGCGCCGCTGCGCTTTGCGCGACCACTCGCTGCGGGCTCGAGCCCGACAGGTTTTCACCGGCACCGGGATGCCCCACCCTCGCCTGCCGCTGGTGTCGGTGCTGCTTGCAACCCGCCGGCCGCATCGTCTGGCTGAGGCGATCGAGGCGGTTGCCGGCCAGACCTATCCTCACCTCGAACTCGTGCTCGCCACCCACGGCGGCGGCTTCGACTCCGGTGTGGTTGAGGAACTGCTCGGATCTACGCCCATCAGGGCCAAGGCGGTGGCAGTGGACGGCCGAGAGCCGTTGGGGGCTGTCCTGAACGCGGCCCTTTCCGAGTCGACCGGTTCGCTGATCACCAAGTTCGACGACGACGACTTCTACGGCCCGGAGCATCTTTGGGACCTCGTGCTTGCTCACGAGTACTCCGGCAGCTGCCTTGTCGGCAAGGCCGCCGAGTTCGTCTACCTGGCCCAGTCGGATCGCACCATCCACCGATTCCGAGGTGGATCTGAACGTCGCTCAGCCAGCCTCGCCGGCGGCGCTCTGATGATCTCACGCCACGACCTCGACAACCTCCTTGGCTGGCGGGAGGTGCCAGCGGGCGTCGACCGGGCTCTGATCGAGGATGTCAGACGCCAAAATCTCTGGACCTACCGAACCCACGGCCTCGGCTACATGCTGGTCCGCCACAACGAGGGACACACCTGGCAGGCAACAGACTCCCTTTTCGTCAAGCAAGCCGACGAGGACCGCCCGGGATGCGATCTCGCTTTCGCCGGGATCGGGGGCAGCAAAGCGGTGTCCGAGCGGGAGTAGGGACGCCTGCAGGCGATGTTCGACCGGGCACAGCCTCTCAGGCTTCTCTCGCGTGGGCTGCGTACTGGTGGCGCAGCAGGCCGCCTGCCACCAGTGAGCCGGCCAGCACCGCGGCCACCAGGGCCAGCTCCACCCGCAGGAACGGCTCGAGATCGAAGCTGACCACCGCCGCGAACGCCGCGATCCCGGCGACCCAGCCGACCACGGCCAGGCGGGTGTGATCCAGCGCCACCAACCCCAGCGCCAGCGACAGCATCAGCATCAGGCCTCCCCCGCTGGCGGCCAGCAGCGCCATGTCGCTGCGGCTGAGCTCATCACCGAACACGACCCTCACCACCGGCGGTCCCACCACCGCGGCCAACGCGGTCGTGGCGGCCGCCGTCGCGGCCACCGCGCCCACGATCTTGAGTTGCATGTTGCGGAACCCGACATGGTCGCCCCGACCGGCCAGAGTGGCCAGGCTGGGCAGCAGGCTCGCTTTCACCGCCTGAAAGAAGAACAGCGGGATGCGGGCGATGAGCATGCCGTTGAGGAACACGCCGGGGGCGTCGGCACCCAGCTCGTCGCCGGCCACGATGTCGAGCGCCACCGGCCCGACGTTGAGAATGAACGCCTCCCCGACCGCAGCGATGAGCAGGAAGCCCAGAGCAGGGGTGAGTTCGCGGTAGGTGGCCGGCGGTCCCGGCTGAACGAAGGTCCGGTGGCTGCCGGCCGCCACCACGGTGGCGACTACCAGCGCCCCGGCGATGGCCAACCCGTAGGCGCCCACGGCAGCCACGCCGGCGATGGCCAGCACCACCGCCAGAGCCATGCGGGTTCCGCCTTCCACCGCGAAGTACCAGGCGTAGCGGTCGAACAGGTGACGGCCACCGAGAATGCCCCGCACCAGTTGCGAACCGGCGAAGGCGCCCAGCGCCACGACGAGGGCCGCGAGCAGCTCGCCGCGGCCGTCGAGCAGGCTGTCGAGTCCCAACGGCCAGGCCACGAGCAGCCCGGCGCACACCAGCAGGAACTGTGCTGCCCCCAGCACCGCGGCCCGGTGCAGCACCGGGGCGCTGCCCACCCCGCGGCTGGCCCGGTCGGCGGTTGCTCGGGCCACCTCCTGCTCAAGGGGCTGGAACAGGCCGAACCCGCCGATGTTGACCAGCGCCCACAGCACAGCCAGGCTGCCGTAGCCGTCGTCGCCCAACGCTCGCCGGGCCACCACGAGGTATCCATAGGTGGTGAGTCCGTTGAAGACCAGCCCCCACAGAATCCATGAGGTTCCCGTAGGCAGCACGCTCGCCAGGCGCCCTCGGAGAGTATTCAACGTCGGTCCGATGGCGCGGTCCTTCCGAACAGTGGAGCGCCCGGAGTCTAGGTTGTGGCGACCCTGCGGACGGTTACCGCACCATTGACGCGTCGGGTCGCAACGGCTGACTGCTACGACGCCGAGAGTGTCGGCATGCAGAGGCCGTCGAGTTCGGCGACCTCGATCCGGTCCCGATTGTCGTAGGTGACCTCGTTGGAGGGATCGGGCCGCAGCTTGAACTCTCGGAAGCTCATCTCCAGCGCGTCGAAAGCCACCAGGCGACCGCTGAGCGAATCGCCCACACCGAGGATCAGCTTCATGGCCTCAAGGGCCTGCACACTGCCGACGATGCCCGGCAGCACGCCCAACACGCCCGCCTCGGCGCAACTCGGCGCCATCTCCGGAGGCGGTGGCTCGGGCAGCATGTCACGGTAGGTGGGGCCGTTGCGGGGATCGAACACGGTGACCTGGCCCTCGAAACGGAAGATCGACCCGTGCACCACCGGGATGCCCAGCTTCACCGACGCGTCGTTGAGCAGGTACCGGCTGGGGAAGTTGTCGGCGCCGTCCACCACCACGTCGTAGCCGTCGAGGATGTCCAACACGTTGTCGGCGCCGAGGCGGGTGTCGTAGGTCACCACGTTGACGTCGGGGTTGAGGGCGGTGAGCGTCTTCTTGGCCGAATCGACCTTGCGGTCCCCCACCCTGTCGACGTTGTGCAGCACCTGCCGCTGCAGGTTGGACTCGTCCACCACATCCATGTCGATGATGCCGATGGTCCCCACCCCCGCAGCCGCCAGATACAGAGCCGCCGGGGAGCCCAGACCACCGGCACCGAGCAGCAGAACCTTGGCGTCGAGCAGCTTGAGCTGGCCGTCCTCGCCCACCTCGGGCACCAGCAGGTGGCGCTGATAGCGGTTGCGCTGGTCGGGGGAAAGGGTGCGGGGCCGTGCCCAGGCCCGTCCCTCGTCCTTCCACTTGTTGAAGCCGCCGTCCATCGACACCACGTCGCTGTAGCCCAGCTGGGCGAGCGTCACCGCCGCGAAGGCGGAACGCACTCCGCCTGCGCACATGGCCACCACCGGCGTGGACCGGTCGGCGATGCGGTTCTCGATGCTCGACTCGAGCTGGCCTCTGGGGATGTGAACCGACCCGGCGATGGCGCCTTGCTCGTACTCGTCGGGCTCGCGTACGTCGAGCAGCGTCCAGCCCTCGGCCAGCAGCTGCTCGCCGCCTGCGGTGTCGACCTCGCGTATCTCGGACTTGGCCTGCTTAAGCAGTTCTCTGAAGCTCGCCATCACTTGTCCTGCCTGTCTTGTCGGGTTTGCGCCACGCGAGACCGCTGTCCCGCTCATCTTCGCTGCGCTCACGGGCCGCTCGGCCTCGGCCTAAACCCTACCAGTCTTGTCGGGATTCAGCCACCCAGGGCTGCCAGCCCGCAGATCACGGGCAGCACCTCGCTGATCGAACCGCCCACCACCACGTCGGCGAGCGAGTCGAACTCGGTCGGCTCGCCGTTCACGATCACCAGGCGAGCACCTGAGCGCACCGCGATGGGGGCGGTCATGTTGATGGGCGACACCGCCAGCGTCGTGCCCACCGCCAGGAACAGGTCGCATTCGACCGCGGCGCGCTCGGCGCGAGCCAGATCGACCGGGTTGAGACTCTGCCCGAACGACACCGTGGCCGCCTTCAGGAGCCATCCGCAGCGCGGACACGGCGGATCCTCCTCACCGGCTCGCACCCTGGCCAGCGCGGCCTCCATCTCGTCGCGGTAGTCGCACGCCAGGCACTGCACCTTGCGGGTGGTGCCGTGTATCTCCACCACCAGTTCCTCGGAGTTGCCGGCCCGCTGATGGAGTTCGTCCACGTTCTGGGTGATCAGCAGGTGAAGCTTGCCGCGCCGCTCCAGGTGGACGAGCGCCTCATGGCCCCGGTTGGGTTCGACGTCGGCCCACAGTGCGCCCTCGGCCCGGCGGGCCCAGTTGCTGCGACGCACGTCGGGGTCTGACACGTACACGTCGATGTTCGAGGCTCGCTCGGCCGCGGGGTCACGGGTCCACAGGCCCTTGGGCCCTCGGAAGTCGGGCAGGCCGCTGTCGGTGGAGATGCCTGCACCGGTCAACACGGTCACACGCTCGGCGGCGTCGACCATTCTGCGGGCCGCAGCGGCGGCGTACACCATGCGAGCCTATGGGCTGGGCGGCCCAACGGCCTAGAGGCCGAGCGGATCCGTGATTGACGGCCTTGTCGGTTTCACATAATCTCGATGTCGACGCTTCCCCTTGCTGGTTTGCACCTCAGGCGCTTGTAGGCGCCTGCCTTACTGGGAGAAACATCATGTCTTCGCACGTCCACGCCCCACCGCTCATCACCGACCCTGAGGAGGTCATGCTGATCCCATGGTTCGACCGGCGCACCGACGCCTTCGGCCACGATCCGAGGTCGACCTACGTCGAGCATTTCTGGCTGGCGACGCTCGGACCCTCCACCACCTGGTTCCTGCGAGGCTGCGCCGACCTGCTCGACGACACCGGCTGCACGCGGGTCAACCTGCGCGAGACGGCCCGCATCCTGGGCATCGGGCACGAGGGCGGTTCCCGCAGCGCCATGGCCCGCACGGTGGCTCGAGCCTGCCGGTTCCGGGCTGCCCGTTCCGTCGGGTCGAGCACCCTGGCGGTGCGTGTGCGCCTGCCGCAGCTCAGTCAACGCCAGTTGCAGCGGCTCCCCAAGTCGATGCAACGGCGCCACGACGAGTTCATCGCGGCCGCCACCAGCCTGGAAGCGGCTCGCTGGCAGCAGCCTCGAGTCCGGCGGCTGGCCGCGTGCCTGATCGAGTGCGGCGACAGCATCGGCGAGGCTGAGCGGCAGCTGGCTCGACTGAGGTTCCATCCGGCCGTCATCGCCGACGCGGTGCGTCGTGCCTGGATCCTCCAGCACCCCCAGCGCTCACCCGAAGCCGCCTAGCCCCTCAGCACCGGCGCCGCCGCATCCCCGGAGTCGTGCCAGGGATTCTCGCCCGCCGGTCGCCATTCCCCTAGCGCTTCAGCGTCAACGGCACCCGATCGCCGGAATGTGGCGTGATGTAGGGTCGCGGCCGACGAAGGGGGCGCGCATGGAGCCCGCCATACCGCAGGGCATAGACGGCATCGA
>JAJDZO010000347.1 GCA_022824605.1 Acidimicrobiia bacterium | reverse complement strand
TCGATGCTCTCCAGTCCAGTGCGGTCGACGATGCCTGCGCAGTTCACCAGCACGTCGATCCCGCCGAAGCGTTCGACGGTGGCGTCCACCCAACGGCGTGCCGATTCGGTGTCGGTGGCCTCGTAGCTGTTCAGCAGGAGCCGGCCGGGGTCGATGTCGGGGGCGCTGGCCGCCAGCGCGTCGAGACTTCGTGCCCCGAGGCTGAGGCGGTGGCCGTCGGCCGCCAACCGCTCGGCGATGGCGGCTCCGATGCCCCGGTTCGCCCCCGACAACATCACTGTCCGGCCGTTCTTGTCATTCGTATTCATCGTCGCTCCCGATAGGTCCTGGAGGGGGTCCCTGATGTTCTCGCTCCGAGTTGTCGCCCCGTCATGTTCATGTTCGCCCCCCCCTGGGCTACGGCAGCGCCCGCTGATTATCGTCGGTGATCGTGCTGCGGGCGAACCGACACTGCGCGACGCCATGACGGTGACGCTGGAAGCAGAGATCAGTCCGGGCATGAGTCCGGACGATTTCGTCGAGTTGGCGGTGCGTTGCGAGCAGGCCGGCTTCGACCGCTTCGGTGTGTCCGATGTGGTGTTCTGGCCCGACTGTTTCGTGCTGCAGGGGCTGATCGCTCGGGCCACGAGCAGGATCCGCATCGGATCGATGGTCACCAACCCCTACTCACGCCATCCGGCGATGCTGGCCGGTGCGGTGGCGACCCTGCAGGAACTGTCCGGTGGCCGGATCTTCCTCGGCATCGGCGTTGGCGCAGGCTTGGAAGATCTGCGAATCGACTATCCCCGCCCGGTTCGGGCCTTACGGGAGGCCATCGTCGGCATCCGCGGCCTTCTGGCCGGCGAGACGGTGCATCTCGACGGCGAGATGTTCCCCATCGACGGCGCCGCCCTGGTGCGTCCGCCCGAGGTGGAGGTGCCGATCTCGGTGGGCACTCGCAGCCCGCAGGTGATGCGCCTCGCCGGCGAGCTGGCCGACATCGCGCTGGTCGGGGCCCGGCACTTCACCGCCGAGATCACCCAGCAGTACCACCGCTGGTTGGGCGAGGGAGCGGCTCGAACGGGACGCGACATTGCCGAGATCGACATTGCACCCCGCTTGACGCTGTGCGTGTCGCCCGACGGCGACCTGGCCCGACGGTCGGTGGTGCGTTACGTGGCCCACTATCTGGCCATCATCCGCCCCGCTGAAATCGACCCCGACCGGCTGGCCGCCATCGACGAGGCGCTGGATCGGGCCACCGGTTGGTACTTCGACCTCGACCGCTACGACCCGCCCGAGTTGTTCGATCTGGTGACCGAGGACTGGATCCGCCGCTACGCCATAGCCGGTGCGCCTTCGGAGATCCCCGAACAGGTCAAAGCGGTCACCGATCTGGGTTTCACCAGCGCCAGCCTGAACCTGGCCGCGGTACTGCGACCCTCCGCCGCGCAGGGCTACGCCGAGACCATCGACGGCTTCGCCTCGGTCATCGACGACTGCCGCTAAGCGGGCCTTGGAGGGCGCGCAGATAGGTACAGGCGTGTCGCGTCGGGGCGGGGTGCTTCCCGCTCTTGTTCGCTGCGCTGACGGGCCGCTCGGTGGCCATGGCTGGATGTCTAGCGTCGGTTGGCGGCACGACAGTCAGCCGGCCAGACGGTCACCTATCTGCAGGGAAGTCCGGAACCGCGTCGTCGTGCAGCCATGACTCCACCAGTTCCACCGCGTCGGGGCCGGCGAATTCGTCCACTATCGCCAGGAACTCCTCGGTGTTGGTGGTGCCGCCGGCTGATCGGTTGTAGTGGGTCCGCAGAATCTCAAAGAACGTGCCGTCGCCGGTGTGCAGCCGCAGGGCGTGCAGGGTGGCCGCGCCGCGGAAGTAGACGGTCGCACCGAACAGGTCCTCGATCTCGATTCCCATGGGCGGTCCCATGCTCTCCGCGGTCAGCCAATCGTGGACCAGGGTCATCTGTTGGCTGAAGTCCAATCCGTAGTGCTCGGCCTCGAACATCAGATGCAGGTGGGTGGCGAAGCCTTCGTTCAACCAGATGTCGCTCCAGTCCTCGGGCGATACCGAGTTCCCGAACCACTGATGGGCGGCCTCGTGAGCGATGATGGCCGGTCCGATGGTGCCCGGACCGTGGATGGACAGGGTCTGGTTCTCGAGCGCCAGCCCGAGCATGAACGGCGTCACGATGGTGCCGTAGGCGTCGAACGGGTAGGGCCCGACGTGCTCTGTCAGGAAGGCGATCACGTCCGGGGTGACCGACAGCGCCTGCGCAACCTCGGGAGAGGCGTCGCTGGGAACGTAGTCGCGGATGATCGGGCCGCCGTCGTATAGGGGTCCGTGGTCGATGCGCGTGAAGTCGCCGATGTATACGGCGGCCAGGTAGGTGGCCATGGGGTCGTCCATGCGCCAGGTGTAGGTGGTCTGGTCGCCGGCGGCGGTCTGGCTGATGAGCAGCCCGTTGGAGGCCGCGATGACATCCTCCGGCACGGTGATCGCGATCTCGTAGGTGGCCTTGTCGGTGGGGTGGTTGTTGGACGGGAACCACGTCATCGACCCCGACGGCTCGCCCAGCGTGTAGATCACCCCGTCGCGATGCATCCAGCCCATCTTGGAGAAGGGCACTCCGGGGTCGGTGATCGCCTCGGGCGAGCCCGAATAGGTGACCGCCACCTCGAACTCTGAGCCGGCTGCGAGGGTGGTAACAGGCTGCACGGTCAGCTCGTGACCCGAGCGGGAGAACTCGGCCTGGGTGCCGTCGACGGTCACGGAGTGGACCTCCAGCCCCGACAGATCGAGGTTGAACGACTCCAGATCCTGGGTGGCCTGGGCGGTGAGCGACGTCAGCGCCGAGACGGTGTTGGCCGTCGGGTCGACATCGAGCTGGATCTCATAGTGAAGCGAGTCGTAGCCGCCGTTGCCCAGGAACGGGTAGAAGCTGTCGCCCAGC
>JAJDZO010000326.1 GCA_022824605.1 Acidimicrobiia bacterium | reverse complement strand
CGCAGGCCCTCGTACCTGGCGAGAGCGTCTTGGTCGGTGCGGCCTGCGGCTGCCGTTCGAGCCTCGGTCAACGCAGCGAGCCGCGAGTCGAGATCGGCCTCCGCGGCCGCCAGCTCGGCCGTCAGCACCGTGACCCGCTCGTCGAGAGCCGAACGCTGCGCTTCCAGCGAGTCGGCCTGCTCGGTGAGTGCCTCGGCCTCCAACAGCGCCTCGATGGCCTGCTCCTCCAGCCTCCCCTGCCTGGACCGCAGACCGGCGATCTCATCCTGCAGCGCCTGGAGATCCCGGATGGCGGTGACCTCGCCCGAGTACAGACGGGTGTCGTCACGGTCGGCTCGGGTGGCGATGGTGTCGGCCTCGGCCTCAAGTTGCGTCTGGCGGGCGAGCACCTCGCCGCGCTGTGCAGCCACGGTGTCAAGCCGGGCTCGCAGTTCCTGCTGCTCGACCTGGGCCGTGCTCAGGTCGCCGCGCTGGGACAGGGTGACCCGCCTGTGCTGGAGCTGCTCGGTCTCAGTGTCGAGGTGCTGGATCTCCTGAAGCGGATGAACAGCCTGGGCGCCCTCGTCGGTGTCGTCAGAGCTGGCTTCGCTGTCATGGACGTCGGCACCGGGCACGGCGAGAGACACTAACGGCTCGGGATGCCAGTGGGTTCAGGAGGACGGCCGGGTTGCCGCGTTGCAGCCGCGACGACTGGATACCCCATGTTGTCTCGTGAACACCGAAGCGGGCGCGACTCTGCGAGACCAGTCCAGCCGCCACCGCTCCGCAGGGAGGACCGCCCCTCGTGAACGCCGAAGCGGGCGCGACTCTGCGAGACTGCTGCGGTGTGACTGCGGTTGGGATCGTCGGGGCGGGCCGGGCTGCCACCCTGCACGCGGAGGCGACCCGGGTGGCCCGCGGGGTACGCCTTGCCGGCGTGACCGCCCGCACGCCCCACTCAGCCAAGGCGTCGGCCCTCTCGACTGCGCTGGAGTGCCCGATAATGACCATGCGGGAACTGGCCCGCGCCAGCGACGTGGTGGTGATCGCCACGTCCCCGGCTGACCGGGCCGAAGCCCTAGCCGAGTTGGCCTCGTTCCGGCCGCAGCGCGCCGTGCTGATCGAGTCTCCGGCGGCCACCAGCCTCGACGGAATCGCGGCTGTCGAATCGGCGCTGGCCAACCGTCCGATGATGGTGGCGGCAAACCTGCTGCACGCTCCGGCCGTGCGCCGGATGCTGGACGCGGTGAGGGGGATGCAGCCCCACCATCTGGAGTTGCGGCTGGCCGTGCCCGACCCGGCTCGGGGTTCTGACGCGGGGGTCGACTTCGGTGGTGGGGTGATCATGGACCCGACGGCCGGATTCTGGCCCGTGCTGATGGCTGCGATGGGCGCAGCGATCGAGTCTGTGGCCGTGACCGGAGTCGAGATCGTCGACGGATTGGACCGGGCGGCACGAGTGGTTCTTCAGGCCGCAGACGGCCGAGCGGCCCGAGCCGATCTGAGATGGGGCGCTCCGGTGGCCGAAGCCGCCATCGAGGCGGCCGACTCGCGCCATGTGGCTCGCTGCGAGATCTGGCCGGTGCCCGTCACCGAGATCGACGGCGAACGCACCGACCCGCCGGTGGGATCCACTCACGCCTTGGCCGCGCTCGGCTTCGTGGCGCAGATCGAGCGGCTGGCCCGGGTCGCCGACGGCGAGGCGCAGGCCTGGCCCGACCTGGCCGTCGCGTCCTCGGCCCTGACCATCGCGACAGCGGCCGCGCTGTCGGCTCGACGCAACGGCAGTCCCGTCAACGTCACCGACGTGCCCCACGACGCCTCACCATTCGAGCTCCTCAGCGGCGATCCCATCGGCTGATCACGCCTGGCACCCAGGATCGAGGTTCCTAGCTCCGCGAAAGCCCGACTGCATCCTCAGCGGCCGTATCCCAGCAGGTCAGAGTTGATTCTCGGCGTCGGCAAGGCGGGCTGCGGCGCCTGAGCGGCGCAGGGCCAGGCGGTCTGTGCCCGCGTCGATTCCGGGGAGTTGAGGCTGCACTCCCTCGGTGCCCCGCCAGGCGGTGAACCGCTCCATCACGAGATACTCCACCTCCTGCCAGGTGCGGGCCCGGGGTTCGGCCTCGTCGCGGTTGTAGGACTGGTCGAACACGATCACATAGTTGCCACTGGAGCGGAGCCCGGCGATGTTGTGCGGCGCGTCGTCCACGTAGCAGTCGGCCTCCACCTCCGGTTTGTTGCCCAAAAAACAGATGTCTCGATACGGGATGCGCTGCGTGTCGAGCCACTGCACGGTGTCGGCCACCGCTTCGGCGTGACCCCAGTTGACGTAGAGGCGGTGGGTGATCACCCGGATCCACACGCCCGCGTCCGACAGCCGCCACAGCGCCTCGGCCGCCCCCTCGATGGCCGGCAGCCGAGCCAGCATCCGGTGCTCGGTGACCGCCGAGCCGTGGTATCGCTCGAAATCGCTGCGGCTCAGGCCCCACTCACGGAAGTCGTAGGACCGTTCCGCGGGAAGCGACGCCGGATCGACGCCGCGCAGAGCGCCAATGAACTCGGCGAACCCGGCCGTGTAGTCGGCCACGACCCCGTCGAGGTCCACACCGAACACGAACTGCGATGTCACGTGAAGAGGCCGAGCGAATAGGCGAGCGAGCGCGCTCCATACGGGCGAGGCCGTGGCCCGAGCGGCCCGTGAGCGCAGCGAACAAGAGCGGGAAACACCCCGCCCCGACGCGACAAACCTGCACCT
>JAJDZO010000391.1 GCA_022824605.1 Acidimicrobiia bacterium | reverse complement strand
TAGCCGTAGAGGTGCTTGGCCTCCTCGATCATCTCGGGCTTGTAGGCCAGCCGGTCGAGGTAGACGCGGGTGAGCGGCTCGGCGCCGGCCTCGGCCCGTGCCTGCTCGGCTACCGCGAAGGCGTCGCCGAGATCGGACTTCACCATCAGGACCAGCCCGTCGGCGTGCGTGCCGGCCAGCGAGAGCATCTTCTCGCCCCGGGCGGCCACCCAGATCGGGATCGAGTGGGTGCCGGTGGTGAGCTGAGCGCCCTCCAGCGAGAGCCGCTGACCCTGCCAGGTGACCGGCTCACCCCGCCACAGCAGACGCAGCGCCTCGATGGTGTCGGCCATCATCGCCAGCGGGGCCGAGCGTTCCAGTCCCATCGGATGTAGCACCATCGTGCCGCCGGCCACCAGGGTCACGAAGGCCCGGCCCCCGCTCATCTCGTCGACGGTGGCGAGGGCTGCCGCGGTGGCCGCCGGGTGGCGGGTGTAGGGGTTGGTGACCGCCCCCAGACGGATTGTGCTGGTGGCCCGGGCTGCCGCGCCGAGAACGGCGTACACGTCGAGCATCAGTCCCTCGTCGGCCACCATGCAATACGAGTAGCCCAGCTCCTCCGCCACCACGATGGTGTCGATCAGCTCAGCCGAACCCATCGTCGGCACAATCTGCAGTCCCAAATCGATACGGCCCGCGGTCATGGCCGGCCCTCGTCGACGAAGTCGCCAAGGCTGGTCACGGTTCGGGCTCGACCCAGGGATCCTGGATCGGTCTGATGGTGACCGGTCCGATGTCGATGCGTCGGTCGGCGCCGAGCAGGTCGGCCACCAGTTCGCCCACCCCGGCCGCGGGCATCATCCGAGCCCGGACGGGGTCGGGGGCCTTGCCGTCCCACAGTTCGGTGTCGATCTGGGCCGGGCACAGCGTGATCACCCTGATGCCGCGGTCCCGCCCCTCCAGCCGCAGCACCTCGCCCAGCGCGTTGAGGCCGCCCTTGGAGGCGGCGTAGGCCGCGTTGCCCTCGAAGGCCTGCACCGCGGCGATGCTGCTGATCAGCACGATCTGGCCGCCGGAGTCGCTCAGCGCCTCCCAGCCGGCCCGGGTCAACGCCATGACCGCGTCCAGATTGACGTCCATGACACGACGCCAATGGTCTGCGGTGACATCCGGTGCGGAGGCCTTGTCGAACATGCCGGCGCTGTGCACGATCACGTCGATACGGCCACGGGCGGCAAGGACGGTCTGAATTGTCCGCTCCGGCTCGCCCTCAACGGTCAGGTCAGCCGCCACGATTGAGGCCGCACCGTCGAGACTCTCGGTCGCCGCCTGTAGCCGGTCATCGCGTCGCCCGACCAGTACGCAGCGAGCGTCGCGGGCCGACAGTGCGGCGGCGCAAGCCAGACCGACGCCCGACCCTCCGCCCGTCACGACGGCCACCGCGCCGGATGGCAACGTCATCGGTGTGTTAGGGAGGTGTCGCCGTCTCGGGGATTCCGATGCCGAGGAAGCCCTCGATGCGGGCGAGACGCTCTCCGTTGGAGCGCACCTCGGCGCGAAGCTCGGCGATCTCGGTTCGTAGCGCGCTGATCTCGGCGCGCATCTCTGCTCGTAGCGCGCTGATCTCGGTGTTGATCTCGGTTCGTAGCGCGCTGATCTCGGCGCGCATCTCGGTTCGTAGCGCGCTGATCTCTGAGTGCATCTCGTTGCGCAGGCTGTCGGTGGTCTGCTGCTGGTTCCAGATGATGGCGAACACGCCCAGAACGACGGCGAGCATCTGGGCGATAGGCATGAGTTGAGGCCGGCGTCGCACAGCGTTGCTGGGCGCAGCGACGCCAGCCGGTGACTCGGCGGCGGTCACTGGATTCTCGCTTTGAATGCTCAGCGTTTCCGACCCCGCCATGTGGGCACCGTAACACGCCGTGCCGTTTAGCGCAACACCATTTCATGATATTCATTCATATTTCAGATGGTCTAGCGGAGAACCGTCAGCCGAAGAATGAGGCGGTTAGGACTTCGCGGTTGATGTGGCCTGCGCTGAAGGTCCGGCCGCTGGCCAGGTTGGTGAGATGGATCTCGGCCGGGGAGTGCAGCTCGATCGGGATCTCGTAGAAGTCCCGCCCGGCGTCCTCGTAGATCTCGATGAAGGGGCGCCCGTAGGCGTCGCAGGCCTTCGACACCACCCGGTCCACGATCTCGGCGCACTGGGCGTCGTCGCCCTCGACGGTCACGTTGGAGATGCCGCCATAGAGCAGGCTGTCGTTGATGCGGCCCATCGAGACCAGGTCGTCGTCCACCAGCGGCGGCACCACTCCCAGGCCGTAGGCGTAGCGCAGGTCCCGCAGGTCCATGCCCTCCTCGGCCAGGCGGTGGATGGACTGCTCCACGATGCGGGCCGCCACCTGCACCGCGGTCACCAGGCTGCGGTTGGGCGCAAAGAGCACATACAGGTCGCCGGGATCGACCCGGCATGCCGAGGCGATCATGTCGGTCATGTCCACCGGGATCGGCTCGGAGGTCTGGATGGCCACCACCGACTCGTGGTGGTCGTCGCGGTAGTCGATCCACTCGAAGTAGTGGTCGAGGCTGTCACGGTTCAGGGCACGGCCCGGCCCGGCCAGGATGGCGGCGTGCTCGGTTCCGGGGGCTTGCAGGCGCCAGCCCGCGATCTGCGACGCCACGCACGCCTCGATGGGGTGGTCGATCATCACCCGCACCGCGGTGAGCATCCGGCCGTTGAGGTCGAAGGGCTCGTAGCTGACGGTGCCGAGCCCGCCGAGGCTGGCCAAGGTGTAGAGCTGCGCGGCCCGCCAGCCTCCCTTGGCCTTCAGGCCCATGTCGATGACGGTGGCGCCGTTGCCGAGCCGCTCGACGGTCACGCCCAGCGCGTCGGCCTCGTCGAGGATCACCCTCACGGTCTTCATCGCCTCACGGTTGACGCTGATCATGGCTTCCTCTTCGGTGTTGCGGGCGTGTGTCAGGCCGGGGTGGACTCGCGGGCACCCAACGCGGCGTCAACCGCGATGATCGCGCCGTTCACGTAGCTCGCCTCCGGTGAGGCCGCGAACAGGATGGCCGCAGTGATCTCTTCGGGCTTGCCGAAGCGGCCCTCAGGGATGTGGCGCTGGATCGCGGCTTGAAGGTCGGGGTCGCGCATCCCGGCCAGCAGCGCCTCCGTGGCGATGAGCCCCGGCGCCACCGAGTTGACCCGCACCCCCTTGGGGCCGAGTTCCAGCGCCATGGCCCTGGTCAGCCCCTCGACGGCACCCTTGGACGCGATGTAGGCGCTGCGGTTGAGCACCGCGAGGCGGGCCAGGATCGAGCTGACATGAACGATGGCGCCCCGGCCCCGCTCCACCATGCCCGGCGCCACCAGCTGGCTGAGCTGAAGCAGCCCCCGCACGTTGGCCCTCCACACAGTGTCGAAAGCCTCCAGCGACAGATCGAACAGCGACGAACGATCGATGAGGGCGGCGTTGTTCACCAGGATCGACACCGGCCCGAGCGAGCTCTCGACCTGTTGGGCGAGCCGGGCCACGTCGGCCTCGTCTCCGATGTCGGCCTGGAACACCTCAGCCACCCCACCCGCGTCGACGATGGCACCGCAAGTGGCGGCCGCGCCGTCGGCGTCGCTGCGGTAGTTGACCGCCACCCGGGCCCCTTCGGCCGCGAAGGCCACCGCGGTAGCCGCGCCGATGCCTCTGGACGAGCCGGTGATCAAGACGGTCTCGCCGTCGAAGCGATCAGGTCTCACGGTCAGCCTCCCGCAATGGCCGCAGCTTCGGCCTCGTTGTCGGCGATCACGGCCAGAACGGTGCCCACATCGACGGTCTCGTCCTCGTCGACCAGGATCCGGGCCACCACCCCGGCGCAGGGCGCCTCCAGTTCGTTCTCCACCTTCTCGGTCTCGACCTCGGCGATCACCTCGCCCTCGACCACATGTTCGCCCTCGTCCACGTACCAGGCCACCACGGTGCCGTCCTCCATGGTCAGCCCCCACTTGGGCAATATCACATCAGTCGCCATCTTCGTCTCCCCTTGAGCCCCGGCTCCGCGTCGCTGGGGCGTCGTGCTGTGCCAGCTTCTACTCTGGCAGAAGTTCGCGAGCCTAGCTATGACGGGTGTACGCCGAAGGCGTAGTGGTCAGGCGCTACGTCAGGGAACCGTTGCCCTTGGGCAATCGCGGGCGCGGCGGCACTGGCGACCAGTGCCACTACCAGCAACCCAGTCGTGGCCATGAGTCTCTCGGGCACCCTCACCCTTGCGCCTCCGAGCAGGTTGAACGTTTAGGCAGACTGTACGTCTAGACGGACCATGGCGCCCAATCTGACCAAGGCGCCTAGACGTCGCGGCGTTTGAACATCGACCACAACGACTCGATCCCGTAGGTGTGGACATCGCCGCGGACAAACGCACGAGCGGAGTGCTCCACTGCGGCGTGGCAGTACCCCAGCGACGCGAGGGGCTTGTAGGCGCGGGCTTCGTCGGTGTAAACGGTCGCTCCCGCCGCTGTAGTGTCGGACACCATCGCGGTGAGCGTCTCTGAGGTCGTGTCCGGCACCGGGCGCGCCGACACGCGTTCGACGGTGTTCAACTCGATCTTGACCCGCATACGTCCACCGCGGACGAAGGTCGCGTCGAGTCTGGCCTTGGGGTGCCGGCGCATATCGGTGTGCACACGGTCGAATCCCGTGATGGCGGCTACCTCGCGGATGGCGTCGAGGATGTCGCCGATGCCGCCGGCGGTCCGCCGGACATAGTCGAGGTCCTCGCTGTAGCGCCAAGGCCGGTCGAGCCACACCTTGTGAAGGCAAGTTCCGCCCCGGAAGACGAGTTCGTCGCCGAGTAGAGGATGGTTGGCGATCTCGACGATCAGCCGCGACAATACCAGGTCCTGCTCGACCTGCTCAAGCGTCGGCCATGGCGCATGGCGCTGCCAGTGGGCGATGTCGGCCTCGGTGATCACAGATCGTGCTCGATCTCAGCATCGACCACTACACGCCAGCGACGGTCGTGGCGACCGCCACCCCCACCGGAGGACAGATGCCGGTAGCGGCAGTCGGCTGCCAGGGCCTGCAGGGGAGCGGTATCGAACTCGACACCGCACTCGCCGGCCATGAAGTCGATGATGTATCCGGACCGTTGGGCCACCGCAACCGGGTACATCGCGGCGACGGACGCCAGTTCCGAACAGTCGAGGCTCTTGTCCATGAGCAACGCGCCGACGATGGTAGCGACGTTCGAGAGCCCGGCTCCGTCCTGCGGCGATTCAACGAGGTCGAGGACGGTGACCTCTGGAGTCGAAACCCATATGCGCCCAGTGGGCACGCTGTGCTGCCAGCGGGGGCGCTCAACCGCGGCCGCGCGCTGGATGAACTGGATCCGGCCGCGTCCGATCCTGCGCTTCCTCAGCCTGGCTGGCGTCACCACCTGAAACACCATCGGCGCCTGATGCGAGGCCCCCAGAATCGCCGCTGCAGAGAGGAAGCCGACATAGTAGGGATGACCGAGGTGCTCCATCAGCTGGTGAACGAAGTGGCTCGGCGGCGGTGCGCCCGCGCTCCGGTACTCAGGCGGCACCGGCACCCAGCCGCGCTTGGTCACCGAGATCACCTTGCTGGCCCTGCGGGCGCGTTCAAGACTCGCCGGCACCGAGGCGGGGCTCACCCTGAGCGCTTCGGCGGCGTCCGCCGTCGTGATGAAGTGCTGTCCCTGGCCGATGAGCCAGTCGGCCAGTTCGCCTGGCGTGATGCTCTCGCTAGACATGCCGCCTAAAGTATCAAACCCTGTCATAATACCGTTGTTTGATACGTGAGCCGGTCGCGCTGGGCCACCTACGAACAGGGGTCTCGCCGGTGCCCGCTGACGAAACGGCGCACCGAGGTTCAGTAGGCGGCGGCGGTGGTGATGGCGGCGGCGATGTTGTCGGTGCCGGGGAGCACGATGTTCTCGAGGGGCACCGAGAACGGGATGGGGGTGTCGAGGCCGTCGACTCGTACCACCGGGCCTCGGAGGTCGCTGAAGCATTCCTCGCTGATTCGTGCGCTCAGCTCGGCGCCCAGCCCGCCGATCCTGGGGGCTTCGTTGGCCACCACCACCCGGCCGGTCTTGGCCGCCGAGGCCAGCACGGTGGCCGCGTCGTAGGGCCGGATCGTGCGCAGATCGACCACCTCCGTCGACACGCCGTCGTCGGCGGCCTTGGCTGCGGCCTCCAGCGCCATGGGCACCATTCGCATGGCCGCCACTACGGTCACGTCGCTGCCCTCGCGGGCGATCGCGGCCTCGCCCAGTGGCGTGGTGTAGTACTCGGGGGGCACCTCGGCCCGGCTGCGGTAGAGGGCCTTGTGCTCGAGGAACAGCACCGGGTCTTCGCTGTCGATCGAGGCCAGCAGCAGGCCCTTGGCGTCGACCGGGTTGGACGGGGCCACGATCACGATGCCGGGCACGTTCAGGAACCAGCCCTCCACGCTCTGGGAGTGGTGCGGACCGCCCCCGAACCCACCCCCGCAGGCGGTGCGGATCACCAGAGGCGCCTTGAACTGCCCGTCGAACATGTAGTGGAGCTTGGCTACGTTGTTGACGACCTGGTCGTAGCACTCGGCGATGAAGTCGGCGAACATGATCTCGGCCACCGGGCGCATACCGACCATGGCCGCGCCCGCGCAGGTTCCGATGATGGCCGCCTCCGACAGGGGCGTGTCCCGTACCCGCTCGGGCCCGTACGTGGCCAGCAGCCCCTTGGTCACGCCGAAGTCGCCGCCCATCTCGGCGATGTCCTCGCCGATCAGGAACATCTCCGAGTGCTTGTCCATGGCCAGGTCCAGGGCGTTGTTGAGGGCCTGGGTGAAGCTGGCCTTGCGGACCCGGTCCCTGGGCTTGCGGGGGGTGCGGGCCTTGCGGGCCGAGCGGGCAGTGTCGGCGGCGGTCATCGCGACGACACCTCCCAGCCGACATACACGTCCGCGGTGGCCTTGGCCGGGTCGGGAGCCGGACTGTCCTTCGCGAAGCTGATCCACTCCTCGATCAGATCCCGGGCCTCGCGTTCGATGGTGTCGAGTTCGCCGGGGTCGACACCTTGATCGGCCAGCGCTTCGGCGGCCAGCATGATCGGGTCGCGCTCCTCCTTCCAGTACTTCACCTCGGCCTCGGGCCGGAACTCCCCGGCGAAGATCCCTTGCCAGCGCCAGGTCTTGAACTCCAGGAAGTACGGGCCTCCGCCCGAGCGGATGTGCTCGACGGCCGCGCCCACCGCGTCGGCGGCCTCCACGATGTCGTTGCCGTCGACCTGAGCGCTGCGAATCCCGTAGCCCTGCACCATGTCGATGATGTCGGCTGAAGCGTGACCCTCGCCCACCGGCATGGAGATGGCGTAGCCGTTGTTGACGCAGGCGTACAGCACGGGAAGGTCCCAGATGGCCGCCATGTTGAGGCTCTCGTGGAACTCGCCCCGCCCGACGGTGCCGTCGCCGATGATGGGGCAGGCCACTCTGGGCTGGCCCCGCATCTTGGCTGCCAGCGCCACCCCCAGCACCGTGGCCATGTATGAGCCCTCCACCGCGTTGTCGCCGAAGTTGCCCACCGCCGGGTCGGCCGAATGCAGGCTTCCGCCTTTGCCGCTGCACACGCCGGTGGACCGTCCGAACAGTTCGGCCATGATCCGCTCGCCGTTGCCGCCGTGGCGGTGCTGGGCCAAAGCGTTGATGCCGTGGCAGCGATGGTCGGGGAAGAAGGTGTCGGTGGCTTCGAGGTGCCAGGCCAGCGCGGCCTGGGTGGCCTCCTGGCCGAGTCCGGTGTGCAGCATCCCGGGCACGTTGCCCTGCTCGAACTCACGCTCGAGGCCCTGCTCGAAGGCCCGAATCAGCCACATGTCGCGGTACAGACCCAGCAGCGTCGACGTCTCCACTATGTCTCCTTGTCGTTGGTGTTGTCGTTGGCGGCGAATTCGGACCAACCGATCCGGGGCAGAAAGTAGGCGCCATCGTCCACCGTGCGCAGGAAGGTTCGCAAGCCTAGGCGGCCGATGGCTCCCAGTCGAAGCGGATCGATGCGGCCCTTCTCGTCGCAGATCGACTCGTCGTAGACCACCCAGACCACTTCACCGATGACGAGATGGACCTCCCCGAAGACCAGGTCCGGCGTGCCTAGGTCCACCACCTTGCGCACCTTGCACTCCAGGCGGGCCAGGGCCTCGCCGATACCTGGCGATGTGACCTTGGTGGACGGCACGGCGGCCCATCCGGCCAACTGGTACTCGTCCACCTCGCTGGGCGCCTCCATCGCCACGGTCTCGATCCCGTCTCGGAAGACTTCGGTGGTGACGTTGACCACGAAGTCGCCGCTGGCCATGGCGTTGTTGTAGGTGTCCTTGAGTTCGCCGCTCTCGCGCAGGCCCATGGTGATGCCGAGCAGCATGGGATCGCCGGTGATGGGCAGGTAGTAGCTCATGGGCGCGATGTTGGCGACGCCGTCGGGACTGCGGGTCGACACCATGGCGATCGGGCGAGGAACCACCAGCTGCGACAGCATGAACTGCCGCTCCATCGGCGGGTGCTCGGCCGGGTCGAACGTGACGGTGCGCTCAGGGTCCATCGGGCTGGTGGCGGCGGGTGTCGTGAGACCGCGGCGGTTCAGGCGCCGTTGGCGGGCCAGTGCTCGCGGTAGCGCTTCACCAGCCAGCGGTTGAACTGGACGAGGGTCTCCTCCTGCCACGAGTAGCGGCCTCGGGGGGCGAGCAGCGAGTTGAGGCCCTTCTGGGTCATGGTGTCGGCGTGGATGTCCTGCACGTTGAAGTTGTTGACGCCGGCCTCGGCCGCCTCGAACAAGTACTCGAACATGGGATCCTCCAGCGCGGAGGACTCGAAGCAGTAGCCGATGTGGATGGTGATTCGGCCCGCATCGGTCGGGCTGATGATGAAGTAGGCCACCTCGTCGGGGACGATGGCCAGCGTGAGTGTCGGCGGTATGAGCACGAAGCCGCCCCGCTTGCGCTGCTCTTCGGTGAGGTTGGCGAACACCGGCAGGATGCAGCGCTTCGTCGGGTTGAACGAGCTGTCGATGTCGGTGAAGTGCTGGATCCGCCCGATGGCGCCGTCGGTGTCGTCCCAGGGCAGGAAGTCGTTCATGTGGCTGGGCGCGAATGTCTGCAACGGCCCGTGCAGCCGGCTGGCGTGGTAGGGGTCGTTGAAGTTCTCCATCATGACCTTCCAGTTCCAGGGAAGGTCACCGATGGTGGCGCCCTCCCGGGTGGTGGTCGACTCCAGCCCGTAGTTGGCCAGCATCTCGTCGATCTTGGTCATGGTCGGGCCGAACGGGCGGGCGTCGTGGTCGAGGTTGGCCATGATGAAGCCCTGCCAGACCTCCACCTTGAGCTGGGGGAGCGGATGCTCGGACTGCTCGAAGCCCACGGCCCGATCCATGGCCGGGGTGCCCAGCAGGGTCCCGTCGAGTCCGTAAGTCCAGTGGTGGTAGGGACAGGTGAATCGGCGGCAGTTGCCCGAGCCCTCGGCGATGACCATGCCGCGGTGACGACATACTGCGGACATCACCCGCAGCTCGCCGTCGGAGTCTCGGGCCGCGATGAGCGGCTCGCCTGCGATGGTGATGCAGCGGTAGTCGCCCGGTTCCTTGAGTTCGTCTACCCGGCCCACGCACAGCCACTCGCGGTGGAAGATGGCCTGCCGCTCGAACTCGTAGAACTCTGCCGACGTGTACAGGACGGGCGGCAGCAGCCGGGCTTCGTCCACCGGGCCCACCGAGTCGTCGAAGCTGGCCAGAAGTTCGTCGGTCAGCACCGTCATAGTTCGTGTCTCCGCTCAGGTCCGCGCGTGGGACGATTCATTGCGCTGAACCTAGTTCGTCGGCCCGAGCCGCTTCATGTTGGGCGTGCCAGCTGCCGAGTGGGCGAGCGAACGGATCAGGATGCTCTCTGGAGGGCTGTGCCGACCCGTAGGCACAGGGCGTCGGCCTGCGGCGGGGCGACTATCTGCACTGCGGCCGGGCGGCCCTCGTCGAAGCCGACCGGTGTCACCAGGGCGGGATTGCCGGTGACGTTGAACGGCAGGAAATTGCGGGCCACCTTGTCGAGCCACAGCCGGTCGCCGTCGTCGAAGAAGGTGGCCGGGTCGGGCGCGGAGGTGGGCGTGGCCGCCGTGACCAGCACGTCGACTTGTTCGAACGCCGCGTCAAGATCGCGTTGCACTAGGCGGCGGGCTCGCAGCGCCTTCAGGTAGTCGCTGGCGCTGGCTCGGGCGCCCGCGACGAGCCGCAGCGCCGCCGACGGCGTGAACTCGTCGATCCGGTGCAGGTTGGCGCCATGGTGGGCGGCGAACTCGACCACCGTGATGAGCCAGGCGATGATGCCGGCCAGCTCGGCGTACCGGAACTCGACCGGCTCGACTGTGCAGCCCAACTCCTTGAGCCGGGCGCAGGCCTCCGATGCAGCCGCAGTCACGCCGGGCGAACAGCCCTCGGCGAGCCATCCCGAGACCACCCCCACCCGCATTCCGCTGACCGACTCGGCGAGCTGCGAATAGTCGGGCACGGGCCGGGGCGAGGCGTAGGGATCAGCGTCGCTTCTGCCCGCGATCACGCCCAGAACCAGCCCCAGGTCCTCGACGGCGCGGGCCATGGGGCCCACATGGTCCAGCGTCCACGACACGCCGAACACCCCGTCGCGGGGCACCCGGCCGAACGTGGGCTTGATCCCGCTCACACCGCAGTACGAGGCCGGCACCCGGATCGAGCCGCCGGTGTCGGTGCCCAGCGCCACCGGGAACAGTCCGGCGGCCAGGCCCGCGGCCGACCCCGAGGAGCTGCCGCCCGCCCACCGGCCTGGAGCTGCGGGGTTTGCAACGCCGTCGCCAGACTCGTCGCCGAAGGCGAACTCCGGAGTGGCGGTCTTGGCCATGATCACCGCCCCCGCGGCCCGCAGCCGCGCCACCGCGGTGGCGTCCGCCGCGGGGACGCGGCCCGCGAACAGCGCCGATCCTGCCTCGGTGGCCAGTCGGGCCGTGTCGATGATGTCCTTCACACCGACGGGGACGCCCTCCAGCGGTCGCGGGTCGCCGTAGCGCCACCGCTGGGCCGAATGGGCGGCCTGCTCACGGACGGCATCGTCGTCGCGGGCAACCACCGCGCCGATGGCCCCGTCGAGTTCGTCGATCCGGGCGAGGCAGGAATCGACCACCTCGACCGGGTCGAGCGTTCCGGCCCGGTAGCCCTCCAGCAGGGCGGAGGCGCTCAGGCCCGCCGGGCCGTCACCGGGCCGTGGAGGCCCCTGTTGCGTCGCAGGACCCAGGTTCTCTGTGTCGGAGGACGCGGCCGTTCGGAACTCGGGGTCAGAGATCCAGCGGTCGGCTGCCGCGGGGCCAACCGTCTCGGGGAACGGTTCGCTCAGGGCGCGCAGGGCAGCGAGCTTGTCGCCCAGCGTCGCTTGGGAGGCGGCCGCCGCAGCCGCCAACTCTCCCTCGGGGATTGCGACGGTCGGGGCCGCCGATGTCATGACCCTTCCTCGTCATGGACGCCCACCCGTCCCCGGCTCGACAGGGGGATCAGTCCGTGCCGGTCGCTGTGACTGACGTTGAAGCTGGCCGGCGCGGGCCGGCCGTCGACGGTGGCGAATGGTTTTCCGTGTTCTGCCCCCTCGCGAACTGGCGATCCGGGAGTCCTGGCCGTCTGTCGCCCACGACCGGACCCTAGCCGTCGGGCTGAGCGCCCGCGACGAGGCGCACCGGCGCCGTCCCGACTCCCGGCCATGCCGGTTACCCTCGGTGCCGGAGCCTTGGTGGTGACGCGTGGAGGGCGAGTGAGGTGTTGAAGTTGTCGCCGCCCTGCGCCCGGAGGCGCCCGGCGCGCCGCTTGGCGGCGATGGCCGTCGTTGCGGCGCTGGCGTCGGCGACGCTGGCGGTGCAGCAGGCCGCCGCGCTGCAGGGCTCTGCCGGCTGGCGTGATCGCCTGATCGGCGACTTCTCGGCCGCGGTCACCGCTCCGGGCGCGCCCGACGGCATCTGTTTGACGCTGGACCTCAACGGCGAGGTGGTCTACGACCACGATGGGGGCGCCGGCCTGGTGCCGGCGTCGCAGATGAAGATCGCGACCGCGGCGGTGGCGCTGGAGCTGCTCGGCCCCGACGCCACCTACACCACCGAGGTCGCGGTGCGCGCCGACGCCCTAGCCGATGTGCGCGCCGGCGTGCTCAAGGGCGACCTGTACCTCCTCGGCGGCGGCGACCCGACCCTGTCCACCCCCGACTACATCGGCACCCTCAGCCGGGCCCGGTCCTACACCGACGTGAACGAACTGGCCGACAAGGTTATGGCCGCTCTGAGATCCCGCGGGGTGACGGCGGTGACCGGGTCGGTGGTGGGCGACGAGTCGCGCTATCCCGAAGCCGAGCGCGACTACACGGGCCAGTACCTGTCGGGCGAGCGGATCTGGAAGGCCTCGTTCGCGAGCAACAACCTGGCCGGGCCGCTGTCGGCGTTGATGATAAACGACGGCTACCACCCGATACGGGGCAGCCGGCGCGGCCATGTGCGTCCGAGCGATCCCGCCCGGTCGGCGGCCTCCCTGTTCGACGACCTGCTGGAGGCTCGCGGCCTGGTGATCCGGTCGCGTCCCCGGTCGGGCCAGGCGCCGCAGGCCGCGGCCCGCGCTTCGCTCGGCCGTCTCGAGTCGGTGCCGATGTCGCAGATCGCGGCCCGGATCCTGACCCACTCCGACAACACCACCGCGGAGATGGTGCTCAAGGAGATCGGCCACCACACCGACGGCTCGGCTCGACACCAGGCGGTGGAGGGCGCCCATCGGATCCTGACCGGGCTGCTGGCCGAGGCTGCCGAGGGTGTGCGCTGGGTGGACGGCTCGGGCCTGTCGAGCCTCAACCAGATGACGTGCCGGGCGACGGCCCGGCTCCTAGCCGACGCCGGCCCCCGGTCGCCGCTGGTTCAGGGGCTGGCCGTCGCAGGCGAGACGGGCACATTGCGGACCTGCGGGGCGCGGGCCCGTCCCGGTTCGGCCGCCGCTCTCAACCAGGTGCTGGCCAAATCGGGCACGCTCAACGACGTCGACGCCCTAGCCGGCGTCAGCGTTGCTGCCAACGGCGATGTCGTCACCTTCGCGATGATCTCCAACGAGCCTCTGGCCATCCTCAACGGAGCGTGCAACTCGCTGCGGCGCAGTCTCATCGACGCGGCGGCCAACTACACCTACGGTCCGCCTCGACAGCAGCGGCCGGACCAGCCGGGCACAGCCTTCGTCGACATGTCCGACAGCGTCTTCGCCCCCGCGGTGCAGGAGCTGGCGGACGCGGGGGTCGCCCTGGCCTGCGACGCCGCCGGCCGACGCTTCTGTGGAAGCGAACCCATCCCGCGCCACGAGGTGGCCTGGTACCTCGCGGCCCTGCTCGAACTTCCGGTGCCGCCCGCGGCGGGGGAAGGCTTCGAGGACGTGGCGTCCGACGACCAGCACGCGGAGGCGATCGCGGCTCTCGCCTACGCGGGGATCACCCGGGGCTGCGACGCCGCCGGCGGTCGCTTCTGCCCGGACCGGCCGGTCAGCCGGGCCGAGGCCGCGAGCTTCCTGACACGAGCCTTCGCCCTTCCGGCTGCGCCCAGCACCGACCGTTTCGACGACGTGGCGCCGGGAAGCTCGCACGAAGCGGCCATCGCGGCGTTGGCCCATGCCGGGATCACTCGAGGCTGCGACGTTGAAGGCCCGCGGTTCTGCCCCGATCAGCCCGTCACCCGAGCCGAGTTCGCCGCCCTGCTGAGCAGGGCCCTGTCCCGGTGAGCCCGCCTCCGCCAGTCGTCCAGACCGGCGCCTGGTCGGGGTGGCTATGGTCCGAGGCTGGCAATGGGTGCCACGGCCACGCGGTGGGTTTGGACGCGGGTTCGATGGCTCCGGTAGGGTCCGCGGCGTGATCGCGGACTTGCGGGCCGAGCCGACCATCGAGCGTCTGCACAGCAGGGTGGCTGAGACCGACGGGCTGGTCGACGCCCCGCTCGACAGCCCGATGCTGCAGCCCTACGAGGTGTACGACCAGGAGCTGTTCGACCTGGAGATGGTGCGAGTGTTCGGGCGGTCGTGGGTGTGGCTCGGCGACACCGAGGACCTTGCCGAGCCCGGCGACTACATCACCGGCACCATCGGCTACCAGCCGGTGATGGTGATCCGCCAGTCCGACGGCTCGGTGCGGGGCTTCCTCAACAACTGCCGCCACCGGGCCTCCGGGCTGCTGTTCGAGCCGGCCGGCAACTGCGGCAAGACCATGACCTGCCCGTACCACAACTGGGCCTACGCCATCGACGGGCGCCTGATCGGCATCCCCGACCGGGCCCGCATGTACCCCGACGGCATGCCCGACGAGGACTACGGCCTGGCACCGATCCGTGTCGAGGTGGCCTGGGGCAAGCTCATATTCGGGTGCCTGTCCCGCAAGGCGCCGCCGTTCCGGGAGTGGATCGCCCCACTGGCCGAGCGCTACGACCTCTACAAGTTCGAGACGTTCACCCGCTACCACCGCGAACTCGACCAGACCTACGCCATCAACTGGAAGGCCTTCGCCGAGAACTCCAACGACGACTACCACGTCCGCTTCGTTCACCGGCGGCTCAACAAGCTGCGCAAGCAGATGGACACCATCGTGCGCTTCGAGGGCCGCACCTGCAGCGGCTTCAAGCCCCACTCGGACGAAGAGGACGCCACCGGCGGGCGCACCGACCTCACCCACGAGCAGCTCCTGGGCCACTACGCCGACTACATCTACCCCAACCTCACCCCGCTGCCGTACCCGACCCAGCTCATCCTGGTGCGGGCCGACCCAGTCGCCCCGGACCGCACCAGGCTGTTCAGCCGCGTCTACGGGATCGACAAGTCGATTGAGGAGCAGGACTTCGAGTTGGACCGGCTGGCCGTCACCAACCGCGAGGACACCGACATGGTGACCGTGCTGATGAACAACCTGCGCTCGCCGTTCTACCGGGTCGGGCCGGCGTCCACCTGGGAGGGCCGGGCCGCGCACGTGATGAAGCTGGTGCGGGCCGACGTGGCCACCCCCCTGGCCGACGACGAGTTCGCGGCACCGGCGCCGGTCGGTTGAACCCGGCGGGTCGATACGACCAGAGTCACGCCA
>JAJDZO010000324.1 GCA_022824605.1 Acidimicrobiia bacterium | reverse complement strand
GGGCTCACGGTGTCGCCGGCCTCATAGCCGCCGTCCCAGCGGGTGGCGTACCCCTGAGCGGGCCGCAACTCGGTGACGAGGCCCGGACAGGGAAGGAAGGCGCCGCCGGCGGGATCCTCGGCGTTGACACGAACCTCGATGGAGCATCCGTCGAGAGCGACGTCGGACTGCGTGAGGGTAAGCGGCTCGCCCGCAGCCACCCGAAGCTGCTGCTCGACGAGGTCCACGCCGGTCACCAACTCGGTGACCGGATGCTCGACCTGCAGCCTCGTGTTCATCTCCAGGTAGTAGAACGCCCCGTCGGCGTAGAGGAACTCGACGGTGCCCGCGTTGACGTAACCGCAGCCTCGGGCCACCGCCGCCGCGGCTTCGCCCATCGCTTCGAGGACCTCCGCATCGATCTGCGGCGCAGGCGCCTCCTCGATCAGCTTCTGATGTCGGCGCTGGGCCGAGCAGTCCCGGGTGCCGAGGTGCACGCAGTTGCCGTGAGCGTCGGCGAGCACCTGGACCTCGACGTGGCGGGCCGCGTCGAAGTAGCGCTCCATGTACAACTCGTCGCGTCCGAAATAGGCGAGCGCCTCGCGTTGGGCCGACTCGACCGCGTCGGCGGCCTCAGCCGGCGACCGCACCACCTTCATGCCCCGGCCCCCGCCGCCGTAGGCGGCCTTGACCGCGACCGGCCAGCCGTGGGCCGATCCGAACGCCTCCACCTGGGCGGGGTCGACGAGCGGCTCGGTGGTGCCCGGCACCGGTTGCACACCGGAGCGCACGGCTGCGTCGCGAGCGGAGATCTTGTCGCCCATCACCTCGATCGCCTCGGGTGGCGGCCCGATGAACGTGACGCCCCCGGCGGCGACCGCCCTGGCGAAGTCGGCGTTCTCGCTGAAGAACCCGTAGCCGGGATGCACCGCGTCGGCGTCGCTGCGCTCGATGGCGGCCACGATGGCCTCGGTGCGCAGGTAGCTCTCAGCGGCGGTGGAGCCGCCCAGGCTGTAGGCCTCGTCGGCCAGCCGAACATGCATCGCGTCGCGGTCCTCGTCGGAGTACACTGCGGCCGCGGTGACACCCATCTCGCGGCAGGCTCGGATCACGCGCACCGCGATCTCGCCCCGGTTGGCCACCAGCACCTTCGAGAACATCAGTGCATTGGATAGCCGATCGCGGCCCGGATCGCACCGAACACCTTGCGATATCTCGAGTGGAATCGCAAGGTCGGCAGTTGCAGAGTCAGGATGGCAGCAGCTTCGAGGCGGAGATGACCAGGTAGTCGTCGTGTGCGGCGAGCGGGTCGTTCAGTGCGCCCTCGGGGAAGTAGTCGGGCACCCGATCCGCGTGGAGAACCACTACATCGGACTCGTCGAGATCGTCGAGGCGGGCCTCGTCGAGGTCGATCACTCGCACGCCCAAGTAGTACGACACCCATGTAGGGCTGGTCACCGGCGCTACAGCCCAGGCCAGCTGTGAGTCCGACAACCGCCCCACCTGCTCCAGCACGGTTCCTGCGTCGGCAGGATCGGTGAGGTAACGCTGCCGGGTGGAGCCGGTGGCCACCGCCATCAGAGTGGCCGCGATCACCACAGCCGCTGCCGCGGCGGGCAGTGGGCGCCAACGGCGAGGGATGAACCCGCGGATCCAGTCGATGAGAGCCGCCAAGCCGATGGTCACCGGGGCCAGCCACGGGAAGTTCCACAGACGATGCACCCAGGCGCCCTGCTGCACCCCGAACGTGAGCGCCGCGGCCACCGTGAGGGTTATCGCGGCCGGTGCCCGGGTGCGCCGGTCGATGAGTCCGGCCAACAGGCAAGGCACCAGAAGAACCCGTAGCCACACGGGCACGA
Source organism: Acidimicrobiia bacterium (assembly GCA_022824605.1). Taxonomy (GTDB): domain Bacteria; phylum Actinomycetota; class Acidimicrobiia; order Acidimicrobiales; family Aldehydirespiratoraceae; genus Aldehydirespirator. The sequence continues at coordinate 2,891 of JAJDZO010000324.1, read as the reverse complement.
GCATCTCCTCGGTGGCGAAACGCCACTGCCGATCCAGGAACTCTCCGAACGTGAACGTCCGTGACGCCGAGGCGTCTCCTAGCTGGTTGCCGGTACGGATGGCTACCTGATTGGCGAGATCCTCGACTCCGGCGGCGTTGAGCATCCACAGACCAGTGGCACCGGCACCGAGCGCCGTGCCCGCCACGACCGCCACCAGCAGCGGCCGACGACGCTCCGTGAGCCACGCCACGCCGAGTCCCCGCGGCTGCGTCGCGAACGCTGGGCGGACAATTCTCGGTGCCTCGCCCGCAGGCTGCCGACTGTCGCGACCGCGCTCGGCGACGAGCAGCCACAGCATCACGAGACCCATGGCCGCTATGCCGATCCAGGATTGCATCGCGGCGAGCGCAGCCAGTGCGGCAACCACGAACCTGGCGCGACCGCGCTGATCGGTGCTGCGTAGCGCCCACGACACCGCCGCGATGGCGGCCACCAGCAGCGAGAAGCTGACGCTGGCCCGGGCGTACACGTAGTAGAAGCCGGTGCTCGCCATGGCCGACACCGCCAGCAGGGTCGGTCCCCAGGCCAGGCCCCGGCCGCGCAGCAGCGACGCCATGAAAACCGCGGTCGCCGCGCCCACCAGCAGGCTCGGCATTCGAAGCGCGGCGACGCTGTCTCCGAGGATGCCGGTCGACACCACCGCCAAGAAAACCTGCAGGGGCGGATGATGGGCGTAGGTGACCGCGTCGACGGGTGGAACGGACCGCGGGGCTACGTCGTACACCGCTCTGACGTAGGGCTCGACCGCCGCGCCGAAGCGGGAGTCCACCACGCCCAATTCCCAGAAGTTGTGGGCCTGAAGGCCGAACATGCCCAGGATGCGGCCGTCGTCACTGTTGCCCAAAGGCAGGCCCAGGTCGGGCAGCCAGACAGCCAGCAGGGCAGCCGCGATCAGAGCCACAACCGTCCATCCCGACGCAAGGCGTGCCATCACCGAACCGAGTGCCGCTCTCAACGCGGACCCTCCCCGGCGTGCATCGGGCAACCCTAACCCCGGCCTCTATAGGCTGGGCGGGTGAGCGCCTCCGACGGCTGCCTATCGGTGGTGATGCCCTGCTACAACGAGGTCGCCACCGTCGACGAGATCGTCTCACGGGTGCTTGCCAGCCGCTTCACCGGCGAACTGATAGTGGTGGACGACGCCTCGACCGACGGCACCCGCGACCGGCTGTCGCGATACGACGATCCGCGGGTGAAGGTCGTGTTGCTGTCCGAGAACCGCGGCAAGGGCGCGGCGGTGCGACGCGGCTTCGCGGAGGCGAGCCGCGAGTTCGTGGTGATCCAGGACGCCGACCTCGAATACAGCCCCGGCGACTGGGACGCGCTGCTGGCTCCTCTGGCCCGCGGAGACGCCGACGTGGTGTACGGAGTGCGCACGCAGGAAGGCCCGGCCCGAAGGGTGCCGTACTTCTGGCACATGATCTGCAACCGGATGCTGACCCTTTTGTCGAACATGCTCACGGGTGTGCGCCTGGCCGACGTGGCGACCTGCTACAAGGCCTTCCGCCTCGAGGTTGTGCAGTCGCTGGAGCTGCGCGAGAACCGTTTCGGGATCGACACCGAGATCACCGCCAAAGTGGCCGCCGGAGGCTGGCGCATCTGGGAGACCGCCATCTCCTACACCAGCAGAAACTATGCGGAGGGCAAGAAGATCACATGGAAAGACGGCATTGCGGTGTTCGTGTGCATCGTCCGCTACGCCGTCTCCGTGCGGGTCTGCCGGTCTTCCCAGTCGACGAGCACTTCAAGAATCTCCTGAGAAGGACTCGACTCCGGCAGCCGCCGAGGGCGCCGGTAGCGTTCGGGGTCCGCTAGGAACGCTTCGGTGGTTGCGAGGTCATAGCGGCTCAGCACGGCGTTCTCACCGAGGCCGTCGACCCGGTCGGTGCGGTCCCGCCACAACAGCACCGGCACCCCCAGCAGAGCGCACTCCTCCTGGATGGAGCCACCGTCGGTGATCGCGAACGGCGCTTGTGCCAGTGCCCTCACGAACTCGCGGTGAGGGATCATCGACACCAGCTCCGCGCCGGAGGCCTCCAGTTCGCCTCGGGCCTCGGCGCTGAGCGCCCGCCTTGTCGGCTCGTGCATGTACCAGCGCACCGCAGTGGTGCGCGCCAGACGCGTCACCAGATGCACCAGCGCCTGCCGGCGGGGTCGACGGTGGAGGTTCTCCACCCGATGCATGGTTACCAACACCGGCTGCGGCCGGCTCGGGGAAGCGTGTGAGGGAGCGTCATCCGACGTGTGAAGGGCGCCCGGCGCTTCGACAGTGGTCTGTTCCAGGGCAGCCTGCAGGGCATCGCTCACCGTGTTGGACGATCCGGTGATGATCCGCCCTTTCACGCCGCGCGTGCGCAGACCCTCGGCGGCGATCTCGTCGGGCGCGAACAGCACGTCGGCGAGCCCGTCGACGAGGAACCGGATGATCTCCTCGGGAAAAGGATGCAGCCACCGGTGGGTGCGAAGGCCCGCCTCGACATGGGCCACCGCCAACCCGGCCCGCTTGGCCATCAGCGTGCCCAGCAGCGTCGTCGGCGTGTCACCGTGAACCACGCAGATCCCCGAGCGTCCGTCGAAGACGGTGCGATTGAGGCGCCCCCGCAACGCCAGCCTGCGGCTCAGCCCTGCCGCCCACCACAACGCCGCGGGCACCGAGTCGACGCTGCTCGTGCCGCCCATCGAGTGATCGGGCGCCCGCAGGCCCAACTCGGCTTGGAACGATGCCGACCGGTCGGCGTGCTGACCGGAGTCGATCAGGCGGTAGGGGAGGCCCGCCGACTCCATGCGCCACAGCATCGGGGCCATCTTGATGTACTCGGCCTGGGTGCCGATGAAGACGTGGATCAAGG
>JAJDZO010000250.1 GCA_022824605.1 Acidimicrobiia bacterium | reverse complement strand
AACAACCCCGAGAGCATCCAGGGCGCGGAGGCGTAGGCGACGAGACCGGCCAGCGACCCGCTGGCCACCGACACCGCAGCCAACGGCGCCACCAGGTAGGCGATCAGCGTGGTCGCCTGGGCCCGCCGCGAGCCGGTGGCGGCCAACAGCCGGTAGGCGCCGGCCAGCCCAACCACGATCAGCGCGAGCACGGCCAGGGTTCGGACCAGAGCCATGCTGCGCAGCACCCATCCGGCCAGGCCGAGGTACACCATGATCCCCAGATTCGACGACGGCGCGCCTGTATTGCGCTCGCTCCAACCGCCCCACCAGCCTTTCAGCAGTTCCGACGGGCTCTCGGGCAGCGCCACGAAGTCCCCGACCGCGGGGAGGCCCGACATCACGAGTCGCCGAGACCCGAACAGCACCACCGCCAGCACTGCGGCCCAGGTGATCCATGCCAACCGTGAGGTCCCCTTGCTCAGGCCGCCGAACATGCCCCGGCCCGCCGCGCCTAGCAGGCCAACGGGACCGTCGCCGGATTGCGGACCGGCCTGCCGCCTCAACAAGGTCAGCACACGGACGCTGCCGAAGTACTGCATCGCGGTCACGTCGGCTTGCCGCACCCGCCGCACCGACGCGTTGGCCTTGCGTCGCTGAGCCACCAGATCGAGGCGCGAGATGTTCCAGGTCCAGGCAGTGATCGCGTCTCGGGCCCGGCCGAACCGAGCGGTGAACATATTGAAGACGACCTCGCACAGCGTCATCACCGCAGCCACCGGCAACAGCAGGGTGAGCGAGATACGGCCGTGGTTGACCAGCATCGCCCGCAGGGCGTGGCGGGCCGTGGTCGCTTTGGCGTCGTCGAGCGCCCGGCGGTCAGCCAGAGCCTCGCGGTGGCGGGCCACCGCGTCGCCGACGAACATCACCCGGGCCCCGGCCATCTGGGCCCGCCAACACAGGTCGACATCCTCGCCCCGCAGCGGCATCCCCCCGTCGAAGCCGCCGAGGCGCACGAACAGCGCACTGCGAATTAGGAGCACCGCCGAGGGAAGGGCGAACACGTCGCTCACGCCGTCGTGCTGCTCTTGATCGAGGTCCTCCACACCGACCAGTTCGGCGGGCACGCCGAAGCGGTCGACGACATAACCGGCGTGCTGGATGATCTCGGGCCGGTCCCATTCCACGAGCTTGGGGCCGACGATCCCGGCGTTGCTTCTCAGCGCCTCGGCTACCAGCGTGCTGACGGCGTCGGGGGCCAGCGCGACGTCGTCGTGGCACACCAGCAGGAAGTCGGCGTCGATGCCGGCGTCGAGAACCGTGTTGGCCGCCTGGGAGAATCCCGTGGTCCCGCCGCCGTCGATCACCACCGCGTCGGAGATGACCTCCGACACCCGTGTGCCGATCCCCGAGGACGCTGCGTCCACCACCACGACACCGAAGTGCTCGTAATCCTGCAACGACAGCGATTCGAGCGTCTCGGCGAACCACTCACCGGGATCGTGGGCCACCACCACAGCCAGTACCGTCGGCATCTCCGGGCGGGGCGAACCGGATGCTTGCGATGCGGTTGAGGCGGAATGCGCGGAGGCGTCGATCAGCCGAGGCTAATGGTCGACATGCACAGGTGGCGGTGACCACCAGCCGGGCGCCTCGGCGCCCTCGGACGACGCGACAGCCGAATCTTGCCTCGATCTCACCCCAGGGGCGTGGAACGGTGCGCTAGGGAGCGCTCCTGCGCTTCATCTTCACGAATGGAAGCTCGGACACCTCCGCACCGACCTCGTAGGAAAGGCCGGAGAGGGTCCAGTCCAGAACCACTTTCGTGCCGGGCTCAGCAGCCGCGGCGCTGATCTGGGCGAGCCCGATGAGTCCGCCTATCCGGGGGCTCCAGGCGATGCTGTTCGCGTACCCGATGAGGCCGTCGTCGGATCGCACCGGCAGCAGCGGGAAACGCCACCGCTTCGGCACGCGAGGCGCGGCGCCCTGCTCATGTTGCTGAGCGGCAATGTCGCGCCAGTCGATTCGCAGTCCGACGAGGCGCCGCGCCGGTCCCCCGCCATGACGTTCAGCCAGCAGCGCGTCCCTGCCGACGAAATCGCCCTTGTCGAAGTTGACGAAACGCCCGATGTTCAGTGCTTCCGGCGTCGCCAGCCAATGGACATGCTGCGGTGACGTGGGATCGTCGGAGTGCCTGGGAGTGTCGGGACCGGCTCTCGTGTAGTCGATCACCGGCAGAACCAGGCCGGCTTCGATGCGGCCGACATCCTCGGCCATGTCCCCGAGCGGCATCACTCCCAGCGGTTTTCCCGCGGCGTACAGGAGATCCCACACGTCGAGGGCGTCCTCGGCACGGACCCAGAACTCGAAGCCGCGTTCGCCCGTGAAGCCTTGCCGCCAGACCCAGACATCCGCCGAGCCGAGCCGGATCTCAGCACCTCGCGAGAAGCGCAGACCCGACAGATCCTGTCCTGTCGCCTTTGCCAGTATCTCGTCGGACGCCGGGCCCTGGAGGTGCAGTATTCCCCATTCATCGGTGACGTTCTTGACCGACACGTCGAACCCTTCGGCGTTCTGCGCATACCAGACGTCCAGCGGGCTGGCGGTGTAGGCGAACTGCTGCTCCGACATCCGGAACATCAGGCCGTCGCTGTTGAGCTTCCCCTGCTCGTCACAGAATGCGTTGTAGTAGGCGTGGGTGTGTTCCATCTTGGAAATGTCGCGGATGACGAGGCGTTGGAGGTAGTCCACTACGTCGGGGCCTGAGAAGAAGTACATCTCAAGTGGCGATTTGTCTTCGAGCACAGCCGTCTCGCGCATGGCGGCCACTTCGCCCTCGTGATCCCAGAACGTCTCCGGCCGGAGGTACACCACCTCACCGGTCGACCATTCCGACCAGGTGCCTGATTGGGCCAACGCCGCCACTCGTGGAGTGAACGGCGTTCCGCTGATCCTTACCATGTCAGATCCTCGTCACGTTGGGATTCGCTAACTCATCGGCGATGACATTGATGTCATCAATACCAATCCACTCTAGCGAGGCTCATTCAGGTGTCAAGTTATGACCGGCAGGCACGCAGCAGACAGCGTGGGCCGCTTTGGCAGTGGCGGCTGCGGCGGTCCAATATATTGCTCTCGCCAATGACAGGCCGATTCGCGTTGTCCGCCCTGGGTTGCGGTCACCGTGAGGGGCCGTCAAACCTGAAGGGGTACCCATGATGCGGATAACGACACGACTGCTGGCCGTTGTGCTGGCTCTCTCAACTGTTCTGGTGGCATGCGGAGACGACGAGACCGAACCGGCCGCCGCGCCGGAACCGGCTGAAGCGCCCGCAACCACAGCAGACCCCGAGCCGGCCGCCGACGAGGCTGACGAACCGGCTCCCGCCGATGAACCTGACTCGCTTCACATCGCGGTGATCTTCGGCAACACCGCCGACGACACTTGGAGCACCTCGATGTTGGGGTCGCTCAACCGCGTCGCCGAGGAGGCACCCTACGGACTCGACATCACCTACGAGTACTTCGAGAACATCGCTTACGCCGACGGCGAACGCGTCCTTCGCCAGACCGCGGCGACCGGCGAGTTCGACATGATCATCGCCCACAGCACCTACTCCGACTCGATCTACGCCATCAGGGACGACTTCCCCGAGGTTCTCTGGTCGTTCACCGGATCCGGCAACGAGGGCCGGGGCGGCAACGCCTACTGGCTGGACGTCCTGCCCCATGAGGCCGCCTACCTAGCCGGCATCGCCGCGGGCCATCTCAACGAGACCGGCATGATCGGCTCGGTCGCCGCGTTCCCGTTCCCGAACGTGAACGGGCCCATCAACGGGTTCTTCGAGGGTGCACGCTCGGTGAAGCCCGACCTCGAGACCCGGGTGACCTACATCGAGAGCTGGTTCGATCCGGCCGCCGCGCAGGAGGCCGGTGCCGCCCTCATCGAAGAGGGTGCCGACAGCCTCTACGCAGCTTCGACCTTCGGTACCTTCCAGGCGGCTCTGGAGGCCGAGCGGGTATTCACCATCGGCGACCTCGACGATCAGGAGGCGCTGGCGCCCGAGGTGGTCATCACCAGCGTGCTGATCCTGTGGGATCCGGGACTGAAGGTTCTGATCGACGAGTGGTGGGCCCACGAGACCGCAGGCGAGCCCTACGACGCCCCGACCGAGCGGATCCACTTCTACATGTCCGAGGGCGGCGCCGACATCGCTCCGTTGAACGAGGCCCTAGTGCCAGCCGACGTGATCTCGGCCGTCAACGAGGCTCGGGACCAGATCCTGAGCGGAGATCTCGTCGTCGAGTTCAATCCGGGCGACGTCAGCTGATCCCCTGGCGCGCTGCCGGTCCGCTGAGCCGGGCCGGCAGCCGCCGACGGCAGACCGAGGAGAGAAGCGCATGCCTGAGTTGACGGAGCAGGAGCAGCAGTTGCTGCGCGAGGCCATCGATGTCTCGAGGCGCTCACGCCAGAAGGGGAACCACCCGTTCGGGGCGATCTTCGTGGACAGCCAGGGGCGGATCCTCGCCGAGGCCGAGAACTCGGTGGTCACCACCGGCGACCTGATCGGCCATGCGGAGACGAACCTGGCCCGCGCCATGGGTCTCACGCTCACGGCCGAGCAGATCGCCGACGGCACCGTGTACGCGAGCTGCGAACCGTGCGCCATGTGCGCCGGCGCCATGTACTGGGCCGGCGTCACCCGCCTGGTCTACGGCATGAACGAGTCGGACCTGCTGCCGTTCGACAACGGCGAGCGCGACGAGAACGCAACCATGACCGGGGTTGGATGCCGGGCCGTGTTGGCCAGCGGCCAGCGCCACATCGAGGTCAGCGGCCCCCATCTCGTGGACGAGGCGGTGCGGGTCCACCACGGGTACTGGGGCGACTAGAGGCAGCCGTCACAACACCGATGCCGACGGCCCATTACCTTCCGGTGCAATGAAGGGCTCCGCCGCCAGTTCCGTGTTGCTGCGGGCCAACAGCGTGACCAAGCGCTTCCCCGGCGTGGTCGCCAACGACGACATCACGCTGGATGTCCAGCGGGGCCGGGTGCATTGCCTGCTCGGCGAGAACGGCGCAGGCAAGAGCACCCTGGCCGACCTCTTCTACGGCGTTCACGAACCCGATGAGGGCGTCATCGAGCTGAGGGGCGAGCCGATCCACATGGTCTCGCCCCGCGACGCCATCGCGGTGGGGATAGGGATGGTGCGCCAACACTTCGAGCTGGTCACGCCGATGTCGGTCCTCGAGAACGTCGTCATCGGCACCCGTGGCGACGCCAGGGTCGATCTGCGCACGGCCCGTGAGCGCCTCACCGAGCTGTGCGACCTCTATGGCGTGGAGGTCGACCTCGACACCGCGGTCGGCGACCTGGCAGTCGGTCAGCAACAGTGGGTCGAGATCCTCAAGGCGCTGTATTTGGGCTGCGAGGTGCTGATCCTCGACGAGCCCACCGCGGTGCTCACCCCCGAGGGCATCGAACGGCTCTTCGCCACCCTGCGCCGCATGGTTGCAGAGGGTCTCACCATCGTGCTGATCACCCACAAGCTCCACGAGGTGATGGAGATCTCCGACGATGTGACCGTGCTGCGGCGCGGCCGGGTGGTCCGCACCTCCCTCACCTCCGAGGTGACCATGGCCGACCTGACCCGGATGATGGTCGGGCGCGACGTGGACCTGGCCATCGATGTGGCCGAGACCTCGCCGGGCGACCTGGTGCTCGACGTCTCGGACCTTGACGTCGCCACCGAATCCGGTCGGGGATCGCTGAAGCAGGTATCGCTGCGGGTGCATGAACGCGAG
>JAJDZO010000266.1 GCA_022824605.1 Acidimicrobiia bacterium | reverse complement strand
CGGTGCCCGATTATCCGGTGTCTGAGGACCTGCTGTCGGATGTCGCAGTGCCCGGTTATCCGGTGCCTGAGACCCCGCCGTCCGTTGAGGTGGTGCCCGTATTTCCGGTGCTTGAGGATCCGTCGTCCGGTGTCGTGGTGCCCGAATTTCCGGTGCCTGAGGATTCGTCGTCCGGTGTCGCGGTGCCCGATTATCCGGTGTCTGAGGACCTGCTGTCGGATGTCGCAGTGCCTGGTCATCCGGTGCCCGAGACCCAGCCGTCCGTTGACGCCATGCCCGACTATCGGCTGCCTGAGGATTCGTCGTCCGATGAGGTGGTGCCCGATTATCGGCTGCCTGGGGATTCGTTGTCGGATGAGGTGGTGCCCGATTATCGGGTGCCTGAGGATCCGCCGTCCGATGTCGTGGTGCCTGATTATCAAGTGCCCGGAGACTCGCCGCCCGAGGTCGTGGCGCCTGAGGACTCGACGCCCGAGGTTAAGCCGGCGAGTCGGCCTGCGAACGTCCGTAGGCGCGCTCCGATCGACTGGGCCGGTCTCGTGCGCTCGGTCGGCGTGCATCTGGGGCTGGTCCGAGAGCCTGAATCGCCGTCGGTCGGGGACAGGTCTCAGAAGGCCTCCGGCTGGGATACTGGCCGAGGCTTGGGGCGGCCGGAGTCCGGCGACGAACATGGCGAAGGGCGTTCGGTCTAGATTTGGGCCATGGCCAACGGTTTCGATGCTGACGCGATGATCGAACGGTTCCGTGAGCGCGCCGCGGGCGTGAAGCGCCGGAACCTCCCGCCGGTGGCGGGCGACGAGCGAAGACACTTCCTGGAGCAGGCTCAGCTCGACTTCCAGGACTTCGCCATGATCGGCGACGCCACCGCCACCGTGGAAGACGGCATCCTGTGCCTGAGCATCGATCTGCGCCCCCCGGAGGCCCGCTGAAGCGTGCGCCCGAGCGGCGTGGCCGGAGGGGTCGGGCGACGGTAGGATCGGCGGTCCCGCGGACGTAGCTCAGTTGGTAGAGCGCAACCTTGCCAAGGTTGAGGTCGCCGGTTCGAAGCCGGTCGTCCGCTCGGATGGACACCGCCGAAGCGCTGCGCCCAGATGGCGGCGCAGGCGTCGGCGAAACCGGTGCGGTGGCACGGTTCGCCGTCGGTGATGTCCGTGCCGGAGTGGCGTGGGGATCCGCGTCGGCGTCGGACACAGGCGGCCTGGTGATCTGCAAGCTCGGCGACTATTGGTGCGCGGACCGTGACGAGCGCACCGAGATCGGCGAACTGGTCCACCGCGCCAAGGATCTCGGCGATCCAGCCGCCGCGGCGGACCTGGCCGAACGGTTCGGGCGCTTGGCCGAAGGCCTGCCGGCCGTCGACGGTGACCGGCCCCGTCTCGTGGTGCCGGTCCCGTTTCAGTCGTACGCCGACGGAGATGCCGACCCCATCCGCCTACCGGAGTTGCTGGCCGCTGCGCTGGCCGCGGCTGGGGCGGGGGAGTACCGGCCGAGCCTGGTGGTGAGGTCCAACCGCACGGCGCGCCTGCGTCACGTCGATCCCGAGCACCGCGCCGAGATGGCCGCCTCCGCGGGCTATGGGGCCTCTGAGCCGGTGGCCGGTCGCCATGTGGTGGTGGTCGACGACGTGGTGCTCACCGGCGCCACGCTCATCGCAGTAGCGGCCTGCCTCCACGACGCCGGCGCCGCCTCGGTGACCGCAGCTGTAGCCGCTCGCACCAGGCTCAGCTGAACGCGACGAGCCTGTCGGCCGTATCTCCTCAATGCCGTTCGGCGGAGAGAGTTCGAGCAGGTCCTCGGTGTGGAGGTATTCGAAGCTGCGACTCACTCTCCCAGACGCCTGAGCGCGTCGGCGTGGTTCCGCATGATGGTCCCGGCCGCAGTCGCGACGCGGCCGCGGTGATCGGCCCTGGAGACGTACTCGCGCACCGCCCGGCGGGCCGCCTCCTGCATGGAGGTGCCGTCGGGCGCGGCCCGCGTCCGCAGGGCGTCCTGCTCGTCCTCGGTCAGTCTGAGCGTCATTGCCAGGGCGGAATAGTGTCAAACCGGTATCACAGGCGAGCCGTTGTGCCGTGGGCGGACCGTTGCCTCGCCGGTACGATGCGGAGCCCTGCGCCGGTGCCCGAGCGGACCAAGGGAACGGCCTGCAAAGCCGTAAAGCCGCGGGTTCAAATCCCGCCCGGCGCTCCAGGGTCACTTCGCCAGTTCTCGCCTTCCGGGTTCGCCGATTTCGTCGATTGGCGCGATTCTCGGCGCTTCCAGCGTGCTGGAGAGGGGATCTGGCAGTGATGGCCTGCACAAGCGTCCGGGCAGGGCGTGCCCGCCCGCGTTAGGGCGCGTTGGATGTGGCCGCCGCGTAGGCGGTCAGCCAGCGCCGAACAAGCTGCGGACGCCTCACCCGGTGCCCCATCAACACCAGGTCATAGTTGGTGGCCCGGTCCAGGTAGCCGTCGAGCAGGTCGGGCCGTACCCCAGGATCGGCTCCACGCACGCCCGGGAAGCCGGAGGCCGTGATCTCGCTGACGTAGTGATCGAGCGTGGCGTCGGTCTCGCCGCCGATGTCGGGGCGGCCGCCCGCGAGCAGCTGGGCCACGCTCACCGAAGGAGAAGCTGCGCCGCGCTCGGACAGGCTCATCGGCCTCATGCGCAGCGTGACGATGCGTCCGGCGCCGGAGTCGGTGGCCGCGGACCGCGGTGACGCCGACCCGGCCAGCAGGAAGGTTCCCGGCCCGGCGCCCCGGTCCACCGCCCGCCGCACAAGATCCCACGACGGCGAGTACCGCTGCCATTCGTCTTCTCAGCTATGAACACTACTAATTCTCAGCAATCTAGACTTCTAATCCTCGTGCCTCGGCCCTGTTATCGTGCCATTACGACGGCTCAACCGGGGAACCCACCTCCAGTCCGACCTCGAGGCTGTTGAAAACGTTTAGGTAGCCTGTGGATAACCTCGCCGGTAGCCTGTGGACAATGACTGACCGCCTGTTTGTCGAGATCGGCGACGATCCTATGTCCGCCGTTGCGTACGGGTGCCCGCCCCGCTGCTGGGCTTTGCGGGTCGGCTGACCCACTCGACATGATTGTTTTCCGCCAGGGCGAGAGTCTTCTCCAATCGACCGCCTTCGGTTCCTCCTGAAGCGGATCCGGTCCACCCGTCATGTTGTCGCGCCCGTTGTTGAGACTGCTTGTCGCTGTGACGCTGGTGGTGGTGCTGTGTTCTGGCTGCTGGGTCGATCTTGCCACCAAGAGCTACCCGTCTGACGCGCCTGTCATACGCAGGGTGGAGCAATGGCGCCCCGAGGTCGAAGCGGCTCTCGAAGCCCAAGGGCTCGACGTCGACTACCACACCCCGATCGCTCTGATCACGATGGCCTGCGAATCGAAGGGCATCGTGGACGTCGAGGGCGGCGGCCTCTACCAGTTCACAACGGTCACATGGGCTGTGACGTCGCAGTCTCATCTGAGGCGCGAAGACCCGGTCGCCAATATCGCCGCGATGGCGGAGAGGGTGGCGAAGCGTGGATGGCGCGACTGGGCGGGCGGTGAACTGCCGGACGGGTCGCTGTGGGGTTCAGGGCCGAAGGGTCACCGCTGCTGGCAGTATCCCCGCTGACGGCCGCGCCCGCGTTGACGGCCGCGATCACGTTGATGACCACGGCAGCGTTGATGACCGCGATCACGTCGATGACCACGGCCGCGTTGATGGCCGCGATCACGTTGATGACCACGGCGGCGTTGACGGCCGCCTCCGGTTACTTGAGCGAGAACGGCGGGTACTCGTCGGTTATCAGCAGCCACATGTAGGCCTGGACCCGCAGCCCCCAGCGCTGAACGCCGAGCACGAAGTCGAAGAGTCCGCGGGGGTAGCGGCCGGTGAAGATGATGGCGAACCAGGCGATCACCACGCTGACGATCGCGGCGACTGCCAGCAAGGCCAGCACGATGTAGTGCGGGATGGCCAGCAGCCATTTGACCAGTGGCATCCAGCGGTTGAGGTCCTTCGCCGCATCGGGATAGTCCAGGTCGAGGTGGACGGCCTGCTGCTCGTCGGTCGACGGATATTCGTCACGCATCAGCGCCAAGTAGGCGGTGACTCGGGTGAAGAAGCGAGCCAGTTCGAGGTTCCAGTCGAACCACCAGCGCGGGTACTTCTGGCGGAACAGAATCATCAGCAGCGTCGGCGCGAACAGCGCGAAGGCTGCGGCCGTTCCCGCTTCGTCCGTCTGATCGCCCGAGAGGGATCGGGTCAAGAAGCCCACCACTATCACAATGGGAATAGCCAGAATTACTCGAAATATCGTTGTCGCTCGGTTGCGCTTGCCTTCGGGATATTCGATATCGAGTCGTGCCGGGTAATCGGTGCTCACGGATGCGCTGGCGTCATGAGTGTTGGACATGGGTTTCTCCTATCGAGTAGGGCGTCAAGATGGGGGTGTCGGGTGGGCACCGACCGGTAGCTAGCAGTGCGAGCCAGCGTCGTTGGGCACCCTGAACAAGATGGGGAAGCAGGTAGCGATGATACAGCCCCGCCGACCCCGGTGTCCAGAGGCGGTTGCCGTCCTGAACAAGCAGACGAGAAACGCGCGGACGATGCGGCTTCCGGCGACCCGGTCTCGCGGGGGGGGTGCCGGGCGGTACTAGCAGTGTAGAGGCGGGGGGGCGGTGCGGCTTCGGGCGACCC
>JAJDZO010000272.1 GCA_022824605.1 Acidimicrobiia bacterium | reverse complement strand
AGGATCATCGCGCCGGCGGAATAGCCGGACTGGAAGGCGCCGACGGCCACGAAAGCGGTCTGCACCGGATGCAGGTCAGGCGAGACGTTGAGCGACTCGACGGTGGTCACTCGATGGCCGTCAGCCGACGCGGCCAGGATCACGTCGCTGGAGGCGAGCCGGCCGTCGTAGAGGACGGCGGCCGCGCCGGTCTCGCCGCTGTCGGAGCCGAAGTGCACCGAGAACATGCCCAGGCTTCTCAGCGCCTCGCGCAGCGTGTGGTGGGGCTCGACGGCCACCGTGGCCGGAGCGCCGTTCAGTTCGAAAGTCACGTCGATGGTCATGGATGCAACTCCTGCATGACCCGGGCCGTGAGCGTGGCCGCCAAGTGGAGGCGGTACTCGCGGCTGCCTCGGAAATCTCCGGCCGGCGACAGGCCGGCGGTCGGGTTGTGGGCGTCGACCAGCACCGGATGGTCGCCCACCCCGGTGAGAGCTATCGCTACGGAGCCCTCGGAGCGGCGCCCGTAGGCGGCGACGATGGGCACGTCCGCCGGGGTGCGGCCGGTGCGGGCGGTGGCGGCGCGTCCAGCGGGATCGACAGATGTGGCGGTGATGAGCGAGCCTTGGGGGAGCCCGGAGTCCAGCAGTTCGGCCAGGCCGCGCGCCGACGCGGGGCCGGCGAGTTCCACCTCGGCGTCGTGGGCCAGCAGCCCGGCCAGCAGCAGGCTCTCAGCCGACGCTTTGGCCACCAGCCCGCCCGCGGTGGCCAGCGTCCGCAGGGTGGACGGCTGCTCGAGCCTGGCCAGTTCCCGCAGCGATCCTGGAAGCAGTTCGCAGCGGCGCATGTCGTCGAGGGTGGCGGTGGCCCCGATGCGCACCCGCCCGTCGTCGGTAGCGGTGATCGCGTCGAGTCCCAGCGATTGCAGGTCCACCGCCTCGAGGTCGGACGGCTCCCGGTCGGCGTTGAGCGTCGTCCCGCCTCCGAGAGCCACCCGCGGAGGCGAACTCAGCAGATCCAGAGCCTCGTCGATATTGCCGGGTCGGTGGTATGCAGTCACTAAGGGCACAGCCAGAAACGCTAGCAATCCAATGCCTCAAACATTGCAGCGAACGCGACTGAGACGCTGTCCGTTCTGGTTGGGGGCTAGGGGTGGGATGCGGTCAGGCGGGTTGTTATGCCGGCTCGGGTGAAGAGGCGGCGAGCGGCTTCGTCGGCTGCGGTCATGATCTGACGCTCGTCGGCGACTGCTAGTTGGCTGTCGCGTATCACGATGCGGCCGTCGACCACTACGTCTCGCAGATCGCCGGGAGTGACGTTGTAGACGAGGGCGCTGGGAACGCGGTGCACCGGCGCCACGAACGGCGACCGCAGGTCGACCACCAGCAGATCGGCCCGCTGACCCTCGGCCACCATGCCGAACGCGCCGGTCATCCCGAACGCGGCCGCGCCGTTGCGGCAGGCCATGTGCAGCACGTCGGCGGGCTGCAGCAGCAGCGGGTCGAGGTGATGCACCTTCTGCAGCAGCACCGTGGCTTTGAGCACCTCGAACATGTCCTGGCGGTTGTTGCTGCCGGGTCCGTCGCTGGCCAGCGCCACCGTGATGTCGCGGGCTCGCATGTCGCCGATGCGGGCAACGCCCGAAGCGAGATACATGTTCGACACCGGGCAGTGCACCACCACCGAGCCCGAAGCGGCGATCAGGTCGAGCTCGTCGTCGTCGAGCCACACGCTGTGAGCGAGCTGGGTGTCGGGGCCGAGCACGCCCAGCGAGTCGAGCCAGGGCACATGGCGCACCCCCCGCTCTTCAAGGCTCATGTCCACCTCCACCGCGGTCTCTGCGCAGTGGATGTGGGTGCCGCGGCCCCAACTGCGGGCTGCGGCCACCGTGGTGCGCATGGCCTCGTCGGAGCATCCCCACGGGATCAGCGGCGCCAGCTCCACCCGGATGCGGTCGTCGTCGTGGCCGTCCCAGCGACTGCGGGCCGCTTCAGCGGAGGCGACCGCCTGCTCCGCGGACTGTTCCAGGATCGGGTGGTAGTTGCGGTCGGCCCAGCCGTGGGCCAGCAGGAGACGCACCCCCAACTCGTCGGCGGCCCGGCACACGGCGTCGTTGATGCCGTCGTCGGTTTGGATGTACTGGTGGTCGATCACCGAGGTGGCCCCGCCTCGCAGGTTCTCGACCAGTGCCACCCGGGCGGCGGCGTAGGCGATGTCAGCGTCAAGATGTACCGCGGCGGGCCAGATGCAGTCGCGCAGCCAGTCGAGCAGCGTCTTGTCGTCGGCCAGTCCCCTGAAGAACGATTGGAACAGATGGGTGTGCGCGTTGGTCATGCCCGGCATGACCGCGCACCCCGCCGCGTCGATCACTTCGGCGGCGTGACGCAGCCGGCTCGCGGGCGGATCCCCTGGCCCGACCTCAGCCACCCGATTGCCGCGAACGTAAATCCAGCCCGGATCATGGACCGCAGCGCCGTCATCGACGGTGACGACGGCCCCGCCGCTCACCAAGAGATCCCGAGCACGACCTACCACGGAACGGCCCACAGCTCCAGACAGTAGACCCCGGCAGGCGCCTACAGCGTGCCCACCAACTCGGTGAGGCGTCCCCGCACCGGGTCCACGGCGAAGCGAAGGCCTTCGAGCGTGTATGCACCCAGCAAGGTCACATCATCATCGGCCCCGAAGATCACAAGCGTCGTCTCCGTCCGGCCCTGCACCGTGGCCAGGGCTCGGCCCAATCCGCAAGCCACGATGCTGCCGTCAGCCAGTGACACCCGCACAGTATCGAAAGGCTCGATGCCAAGTTTGGTGAGCTGGGACGCGGGCACCATCGTGAACGCAGCGCCCGTGTGCACCAGCGCCTCGGTCTCCAGCGACCGCTGCCCGTCAAGGCTGTCGATACGCAGCTGGCAGGTAAAGGTTCCCATTCATGCCTCCCATCAGTCACAACGCTAACTGTCATCAAGCTCCAAGAGCAGTCTCAGGAACTGAGAGGACGCAAAGAGTTATCGCACCGGCGCGACCGTTGTCAAGGTCGTAGCGCAGTCTCGGTCGTAGCGCAGTCAAGGTTGTAGCGCAGTCTCGGTCGTAGCGCAGTCTCGGTTGTAGCGCAGTCTCGCCGGTGATGGCGTCAGGGGGACCAGTGGGCGAAGGTGTCTATCACCGGCTTCATGTCGTCCATCAGGGGGTAGAGCACCGGGCAGGTGACCCCGGCGTCGATGTACTCGGCAACCTGATCGCGACACTGTGAGGCGGTGCCTGCGGCCATGATGTTGCGAACCAGGTCGTCGCTGATCAATGGTGCCGCCTTGGCGTAGTCCTCCTCGGTGGCGGGCCAGCCGACCACCTCCTGGACCCGCTCGATGAGTTCGGGGTCGGCACCGGAGGCGGCCATGATGTGCGGCTCGGTGCCCAGGTAGTAGGCCACCAGCGACTTGCCGACGGTGAGCGCCTCTTGGGGATCGTCGTCGGACAGACAGCAGATCAGAAGCTCGGGGCGGTCGATGTCTTCGATGGTGCGACCCGATTTGTGTGCCCCCGCCTCCACGCGGGCGACCGCATCGCGGATGTAGTCGGTGGGCACCACATAGTTGAGCATGGCCCCGTCGGCGATCTCGCCGGTCAGTTCCAGCATCTTGGGGCCGGTGGCGCCGATGTAGATGGGAATGTCGCGTGGCGAGGCGTCGCCGTAGGCCACATCGAGGCTCACCCGGTCGAGGTGGACGAACTCACCCTCGTAGCTGACCTCCTCCATGGTGAACAGCGCCCGGATCGCCTCGACGTTCTCCCGCATGGCTCGCAGGGGCTTGCGCCGGCCGGCGCCGACCCTGCTGGCGATGGGCTCCCACCAGGCGCCGAGCCCCAGCATCACCCGGCTGCCGCCGTCGGGGGCCGGGCCGGCCAGTTCGTGCATCGTGCTCCAGGTGGCCGCGATCACCGCTGGGTTGCGGGTGTAGATGGGCAGCACCCCGCTGGCGATGCGCAGCCGCTTGGTGGAGGCGAGCAGGGCGCTCATCATCACCACGCAGTCGCGGGCCAGCCGGGTGTCGGCCTGCCAGATCTCGCTGAAGCCCCTCTCCTCGGCGTAGCGGGCCATCTCGATCTCGTAGCCGATGGGATGCTTGTCCTGGAAGTAGAG
>JAJDZO010000146.1 GCA_022824605.1 Acidimicrobiia bacterium | reverse complement strand
TGGTGCGGGTCACCGGCAAGGGCGCCAAGGAGCGGATCGTGCCGCTCGGCCGATGCGCGGCCGAGGCGCTGCAGCGGTGGTTGGCCCCCGAGGGCCGCGGCGCGCTGGAGCCGGAGCGCTGGGCCCGCCGCGGCGACGCCGAAGCGGTGTTCCTCAACCGTCGCGGCGGGCGTCTGAGCCGCCAGGGCCTATGGCTCATCGTGCGCCGTCACGGCGACGCGGTGGGACTCGGCTCGCAGCTGACCCCTCATGTGCTGCGTCACTCCTGCGCCACTCACATGCTCGACGGCGGCGCCGACATACGTATCGTGCAGGAGATGCTCGGCCACGCCTCGGTCTCCACCACCCAGATCTACACACGGGTGTCGACAGAACGCCTGCGATCCGTCTACCGGTCCGCCCACCCCCGAGCCACCGCTCCAGCCGGCGTGATGACCATCATCGACGACGACTGAGGGCGCGTCGGCGGGTCAGGGGGTGAGTAGGCCGATGTTGGAGCGGGCCCGCTCCAGGGTTGTCGACGCGATCGCTCGGGCCTTGTCGGCACCGACCTGAAGCAGCCGTGACGTCTCGGCCGGGTCGGCTTCGAGTTCGGCGAAGCGGGACTGGATGGGGCGCAGCAACTCGACGACCGCCTCGGCGGTGTCGGCTTTGAGCGGCCCGTACATGGAGTACTCCTCGGCCACTTCGGTCGGCGTCCGGCCGGTGGCCGCCCCCAGAATCGACAGCAGGTTCGACACCCCCGGCTTGGCCTCGACGTCGTAGCGGACCTCGGAGTCGCTGTCGGTGACGGCCGACTTGATCTTTCGCACGATCACCGACGGATCATCGAGCAGGTCGACGGTGCCCCGGGGCGAGTCCAGCGACTTCGACATCTTGTTGGTGGGGTTCTGCAGGTCCATCACCCGGGCCCCGGCCGCCGGCACCACCGCGGCCGGCAGCTTGAACGTGGGCCCGTAGCGTGAGTTGAACCGGGTCGCAATGTCTCGGGTGAGCTCGATGTGCTGGCGCTGGTCGGCGCCGACAGGCACTTCGTCGGCGTCGTAGAGCAGGATGTCGGCCGCTTGCAGCGCCGGGTAGGTGAACAGCCCGGCCGAGATGAACTGCTGCTGGCCCGACTTGTCCTTGAACTGCGTCATCCGGCTCAGCTCCCCGAACGACACGGTGCACTCCAGCAGCCAGGCGCACTCGGTGTGCTCGCGCACATGGCTCTGCACGAAGATCGTGCACACATCCGGGTCGAGCCCCGCGGCCATCAGCAACTGCGACAGCCGCAGGGTGGCCTTGCCCACCTCGCCGGGTTGCTGGGGCACGGTCACCGCGTGCAGGTCCACCACGGGGTGGAAGGCGTCGGCGGTGTGTTGGATCCTGGCCCAGTTGCTGATCGCTCCCAGGTAGTTGCCCAGGTGCAGGTCGCCGCTGGGCTGGATGCCGGAGAGGACCCTGGTCATGGCGTGCCATGGTACGGCACTAGGGTCACATCCGATGGCCTACCAAGTGGCGACGCCCGCGTTCAGCGGACCGTTCGAGGTGCTGTTGCAGCTCATACTGCGAGAGCGGGTGGAGATCCACGACATCTCCATCGCCCGCATAACCGACGCCTTCCTCGCTGAGATCGAGCAGGCGGCCGAGTGCGACCTGGAGACGGCCACCGAGTTCCTGTTGATCGCCGCCACCCTGGTGGAGATGAAGGCGAAGCGCCTGCTGCCCTCCGAGTCCGTGGTGGACCTCGATGACGAGCTGGACGCCGTCTCGGAGCGGGATCTGCTGCTGGCCCGCCTCCTGGAGTGCAACACGTTCCGGGATGCGTCCCGGACGCTGCGACGGATGTTCGAGGACGCCGCCCGCAGCCGGGCCCGCACCGTGGGCGTCACCGAGGAGCGCTGGCTGATGCTTGCGCCCGTCCTGCTGGGAGGGGTGTCACCCGCGGATGTGCGGGCCGCCTGCCTGCGGGCCGCCGCTCCCGGGATCGAGCCGCGGGTGGACACCACCCACATCACCCCCATCTCGCTCACCGTCGGCGATGCCGTAGCCGAGCTGATCGAGGCGTTGAGCGATCAGCAGCAGGCCACGTTCCGGCGCCTCACCGAGGGCATCGACGACCGCCTGGAGCTGGTGGTGCGGTTCCTGGCTGTGCTCGAGCTGGTGAAGCAGGGGCTCGCCGACGTGCAGCAGGCGATCACCTTCGGCGACATCGTCATCTCATGGACCGGCAGCGACGACGCCGAGGTGCGCCAGGCGGCAATGGCCGGCGTCGATGTGTATGAGGGCTGACACGCCGATGAGCGGACCCGGCGACCCCGCGGCGCCGCGCCGCTCGTCGCTCGCCGCCGCGCTCGAAGCGGTTCTGCTGCTCGCGGATGAACCCGTTTCGCCGCAGGTGCTGGCCGCCGTCGTCGGTGCTTCCGCCGAGGAGGTGCGCGGCGCCTGCGATGCGCTCGCCGCCGAGTACGAGTCGCACCGGCGGGGGTTCGTGCTGGCTCGTGTGGCCGGCGGGTACCGCTACCAGACGGCCCCCGACCAGGACCTCTACGTGGAGCGTTTCGTCCGTGACGGTCACAGTGGGCGCCTGTCGGCCGCCGCGCTCGAGACGCTGGCGGTAGTGGCCTACAAGCAGCCGGTGTCGCGCCAGCAGGTGGCCGAGATCCGGGGAGTGAACGTCGACGGCGTGATCCGAACGCTTCAGCGCCGGGGCTACATCGATGAGATCGCTCGGCTTCCGGGGCCTGGTCAGGCGGTGCTGTACGGCACCACCCGCCAGTTCCTGGAGCATCTCGGACTCGACTCGCTCGACGAGCTGCCCCCGCTCGAGCAGTTCGTTCCCGACCCCGACGCGGTCGAGACCATGGAACGTCGCCTGAGGGTGGTGCCCTCCATCGACGCCGCGCACCCGGATGGACCCGCCGGCGACGAACCGTGACATCGACGGAGGGTGAGCGCCTGCAGAAGGCACTGGCCCGATGCGGTCTCGGCAGCCGCCGCGCCTGCGAAGCGCTGATCGCGGACGGTCGGGTGCGGGTCGACGGCGCGGTGGCGAGCCTCGGCGACCGCATCGATCCGAGCCGGGCAGCGGTGGAGGTCGACGGCGTGGTCGTGGGGGTGCGACCCGATCTCGTCCACTACTTGCTGAACAAGCCTTCCGGGGTGGTCACCACCGCGCACGACCCTCAGCAACGGCCCACGGTCACCGGTCTTGTTCCGGCGCAGCCGCGAGTCTTCCCGGTCGGCCGCCTCGACCTGATGACCGAGGGTCTGCTCATCCTCACCAACGACGGCGATCTGGCCCATCGGCTCACCCATCCGTCGTTCGGTGTGGACAAGGAATACCTCGCCCATGTGTCGGGAAGGCCGAAACCGGCCGCGGTGCGGGCCCTGCGTCAGGGCGTGACGCTCGATGACGGGCCGACCGCTCCCGCCAAGGTGGCGCTGGTGGAGCCCGATGTGCTTCGCATCACCGTGGGGGAGGGGCGCAACCGGCTGGTTCGCAGGATGTGCGAGGCGGTGGGCCATCCGGTGCGTCGCCTCGTGCGGACCAGGATCGGGCCTCTGGTCGACCGGCGGCTGGCTCCCGGCGACTGGCGATTGCTGACACCGGCGGAGACGAGGAGCCTGGAGCGGGCCGCCGCGTCACGCTCGCCGCGAGAAGAGGCCCGCGGGCCGCACCGGTAGCATCGCCGTCCATGGCCTCCACCCGCAGCGCCATCATCGCCGGCACGGGCCTGATCGGAGGCTCGGTGGGCATGGCGCTGCGCAAGGCCGGATGGGATGTCACCGGCATCGAGCCCGACGCCCAGCGAGCCGCCGAGGCGATGGCCGCCGGTGCGGTCGACCGCATCGGCGAGCCGGGTCCCTGCGACCTGGCCGTGGTGGCGGTTCCGCCCGCCGCGCTGGCCCCGGTGGCGCAGCAGTTGCTCGATGCGGGGGCCGCGATCGTCACCGACGTGGGCAGTGTGAAGGCCGCGGTGGCTTCCGCGGTTGCCGATCCCCGGTTCGTGGCCGGCCATCCGATGGCCGGAAGCGAGCAGGACGGCCTGAGCGGCGCCCATGCCGACCTGTTCCGTGGGGCGGTGTGGGTGCTGACGCCCACCGACATCACCGACGACGCCGTTCTGGCCGAGGTCCGAGAGATCGTCACACAGATGGGGGCCCAAGTGATCGCGCTGGCGCCGGAGCGCCACGACGCGCTGGTGGCCGTCGTCTCTCATGTGCCCCACCTCACCGCGGCCGTGCTCATGCGCATAGCGGAGGGCCGCTCCAGCGAGCATCGTGCCCTGCTGCGGCTCGCGGCAGGCGGCTTTCGCGACATGACGCGGGTGGCGGCGGGCCATCCCGCCATCTGGCCCGAGATCTGTGTCGAGAACCGCAACGCCATCACCGACGTGCTCGATGAGTTGCTCGACGAACTGGTGGAGATGCGCATCATTGTCTCCGGCGGCGACCGTCACGAGCTGTTGGCCCGGCTGGAGGCCGCTCGCAACAGCCGCCGGAGCCTCTCGGCCGGTGCTCCCGAGCCTTCGCAGCTCACCGAGGTGCGGATCGCGATCCGCGACCAGAAGGGCGAACTGGCTCGCATCACCACGCTCGCATCCGATCTCGACGTGAACATCTACGACCTTGAGATCGCCCACTCCGCGGAGGGTGCCGGCGGCGTGGTGCTCGCCCTCGTCGACAGCGACGCGGCCGAGCAGTTCCAGCGGAGCCTCACCGATGCCGGCTACCGCCCATCACTCAAGCCTCTCGGATGAGCGAGCAGTCTGCCCCGGCTCTGGACATCAAGCCGCTCGAGGTTCCGCCCCAGGCCACGGTGCGGCTGCCAGGCTCCAAGAGCGTCACCAACCGGGCCCTCGTGTGCGCCGCGCTCGCCGACGGCGAGACCACGCTCAACGGGGCCCTGTTCGCGGACGACACCGATGCGATGGTTGCCGCGGTCAGGTCGCTGGGCGCCGAGATCAGCTGTGACCGCGACGGCGCGGAGATGCGGATCGCCGGCACCGCGGGGGTGGTCGAGGTGCCGGCGGGTGCGGTGATCGACGCCCGCATGTCGGGCACGACCGGTCGCTTCCTGGCTCCCGTCTTGGCCCATTCGCGGCGTCCAGTGGTCCTCGACGGCCACCCCCAGCTGCGGAACCGTCCCTTCGGCGATCTGGCCGACGCGTTGCGCCGGCTCGGTGCGGACGTGCAGTTCCCCGGCGGCGACGGTCTGCCCATGTCTGTCTGCGGGCCCATCCGCTCCGGCGACGTTGTGGTGGCCGCCCACCGTTCCAGTCAGTTCCTCTCCGGGCTCATGCTGGCCGGGCCGCTCACCGACGGAGGGCTGACCCTGAGAATGGAGCGCTCGGCGGTGAGCCGGCCCTATGTGGAGATGACCGCAGCGGTGATGAGATCGTTCGGGGCGGAGGTTGAGGTGCGGCCGACCGAAGTGCATGTGGCGGGCGGCGGGTACTCGCCGGTGCAGAGCTATCCCGTGGAACCCGACGCCTCGGCGGCGTCGTACTTCTGGGCGGCCGCCGCGATCACCTCCGGGACGGTGGCGGTCGAGGGTCTCGGATCCGACTCGATGCAGGGCGACACCCGCTTCGCGTCGCTGCTGGCGACCATGGGCGCGTCGACCGAGGAGGTCTCCGGCAGCATCCGGGTGACGGGCGGTGCGCTGCACGGCGTCGACGTTGACCTCGCCGATGTTTCCGACACTGCCCCCACTCTGGCCGTGGTCGCGGCACTGGCTTCGACGCCGACGACGGTGCGCGGCATCGGGTTCGTGCGGGGCAAGGAGAGCGATCGGATCTCGGCGGTGGTCAACGAACTGCGCCGATGCGGCGTGGCGGCACACGAACGCGACGACGGGTTCACCGTGGGTGGTGGTTCGGTGCCGGTCGGTGCTCGGGTCCGCACCTACGACGACCACCGCATCGCCATGGCGTT
Organism: Acidimicrobiia bacterium; assembly: GCA_022824605.1. Classification (GTDB taxonomy): domain Bacteria; phylum Actinomycetota; class Acidimicrobiia; order Acidimicrobiales; family Aldehydirespiratoraceae; genus Aldehydirespirator. The sequence continues at coordinate 1,812 of JAJDZO010000146.1, read as the reverse complement.
CTCGGTGCTCGGCTTGGTCGTGCCGGGAGTGCGGATCGAGAACCCGGATTGTGTGGCCAAGACCTTCCCCGGCTTCTACGAGACGCTGGAGACCCTTCGCAGATGAGGGCTATGAGGGAGCGCAGATAGGTGCAGGTTTGTAGCGTCGGGGCGGGGTGTTTCCCGCTCTTGTTCGCTGCGCTCACGGGCCGCTCGGGCCACGGCCTCGCCCGTTTGGGGCGCGCTCGCTCGCCAATTCGCTCGGCCTCTGAGGCTATTGATGGGGTAATGCGGCGGTGCGGCGACCACGAGGAGGCATCAGCGACATGAGGGTGATCGCCATTGATGGTCCGGCCGGGTCGGGCAAGACGAGCGTCGCTCAGGAGTTGGCCGCCCGGTTGGGCCTCGAGTGTCTCGACACCGGGGCGATGTATCGGGCCGTCACTTTCGCGGTGCTGCGAGCCGGCGGCGACCCCGCCGACAGCGGCTTCACCGCCGCGGTGGCTCGCACGATCGACGTGCGTATCGACGATGAGCGAGTGCTTGTGGACGGCGTCGACGCCACCGTCGAGATCAGGAGCCTGACCGTGGATCGGGCGGTGAGCGCGGTGGCGGCCAACGCCGAGGTGCGGGCCGAACTGGTCGCCCGTCAACGTGAATGGGCCAACCGGCGCGACGGCGGCGTGGTGGAGGGACGAGACATCGGCACGGTGGTGTTCCCACAGGCCGATCTGAAGATCTACCTCAACGCGGATTCAAGTGTGAGGGCGAGGCGGCGGGCCCGCCAGAGCGGCGCGCTGGGCCACACCGCGGATGCGGGCGGGGTGGAGTCGGTGGCCGCCGACTTGACCCGGCGTGACACCATTGACTCCACTCGTAGCACCGGACCGCTCTCAGTGGCCTCGGATGCAGTGGTGATCGACACGACCGACAAGACCTTCGACGAGACGATCGAGCAGATAATGGGCCTGATGTGACGGGCGGCGTGCGGGTGCATGCAATGGAGGGAATGTGAGCCGCAGCGTGTACGGGCGCCGCAGCGGGGCCGACACTTCCGGTGACGGGGCGGCCGGTCGCAGCCGGCACTCCCTGTGGGGGCGCATCCTCTACCGGATCGGGTGGTCGATGATTCTCGCGTTGTGCAAGATCCTGTTCAGGCTGCGAATCGAGGGCAAGGAGAACTTCCCGCCCGGCCCGTTCATCCTGTCGCCCGTTCATCGGTCCTTCATCGACACCCCGGTAGCGGGGATGGCCACCAGCAGGCGGCTGCGATTCATGGGCAAGGAGAGCCTGTGGGAGAACCGGCCTCTGGGCGCCCTGCTCTCGATGCTGGGGGGCTTCCCAGTCGAGCGGGGCACGGCCGATCGCACCGCGCTGCGAGCGGCCACCGATGTGTTGTCACTCGGTGAGCCGCTGGTGATGTTCCCCGAAGGGACCCGCCGCGACGGCGACCGGGTCCGGCGCGAGGACATGCTCGACGGCCCGGCGTTCGTGGCGGCCCGGGCCGGAGTGCCGATCGTCCCCGTCGGGCTCGGCGGCACGGTCCGGGCCCTGCCGGTGGGGTCGGTGATCCCCCGGCCGCGCCGGGTGGTGGTGGTGGTCGGCAACCCGATCCCGCCGCCCGCGAGGACCGACGGGCGACTGAGCCGCCGGGCGGTGACCGAACACACCGAGCGCCTGTTCGACGAACTGGGAGACCTGTACGTGGAGGCCCGGGTGCTTGCAGGACAGGAACCCGCCCCCGCCTGAAGTCCGCAACTTCAGGCTGCCGGACTCGGCCAGGCGGTCGTGAGGCAGCCGGACCTCTTGAGGCAGCCGGACCTCAGGCTGCCG
>JAJDZO010000095.1 GCA_022824605.1 Acidimicrobiia bacterium | reverse complement strand
CTCTCGGGTCAACGCGGCCAGGCCGTCCATCAGTTCGTGGCTGCACCGTTGAGGGGCCGATGGCCCGACCATCGGGGCGAGCCGGGAGTGGGCGCCGTGCCAGCGGTCGAAGAATCCGACCATCGACTCGATCAGCCCCTGCGGGTCGAACGGGTCGCCGAGCGGCTCGGGTTTGGGCCCCGAAGCGCCCGCGAACGACATCGTGTCGAAGATGTCGAGATCGCCGATCATGGGTGCCAGCCCGGCCCGTATCCCCGCGTCGGCGTAGGCGCTCATGACGGCCTCGGAGTAGTTGTCGAAGTCCCACGGCGCGATCCAGCCGTGGTCGAGCACCGCGGTGCAGCCCGATCGCAGCATCTCCAACGCCCCGGCCATGGCCAGCGTGTAGCGGTCCTCCGCGGTGATGGGGGGCTTCCCGAACACCGCCCACATGAGCCACAGGTCAAGGGGCAGGTTGGGCGTGGTTCCCCGGTCGAGGTTCTGGGTCGAGTGGGTGTGGGCGTTGATGAGCCCCGGCATGGCCACCATCTCGTGGGCGTGGATCACTCGGGCCGATCCGGCCCGCAGGCCGGGGCCGACCTCGGTGATGGTGCCCTCTTCGGCTCTGATGTCGGCGATCCGCAGCGGTAGGTCGGCGTCGAGGATCGTCGCCCCTTTGACCAGCAGCTCCGAGTTGCTCACCGCTGCGCCCTGTTCACAGGTAGTCGACGTTGGTGCCGAGTTGCACGTAACGGCGGGGCGCCATCTCGGCGATCATGCGGGCGCCCAGCGCCTCGGCCTCGTCGAGCAACGCCTCCTCGTCGATGGTGAGCAGCCGGCCCTCGTGCATCACCAGCTCACCGGCCACGATGGTGGACTCGGCGTCGGTGCCCACTCCGTAACGCACCAGGGTGGCCACCGGATCCGTCGACGGGGTGAGCCGCACGTTGTTGGCGTCGATCACGCAGATGTCGGCCGCCTTGCCCGCCTCCAGCGACCCGATCTCGTCGTCCCAGAGCAACAGTCTGGCCGCGTCGATGGTGCCCATCTCGAAGGCGTCGGCACACGAGAACCCGTAGGGGTCGAACAGCGGCATGGCCGCTTGGTTGTGCATGATGTGGGCGATGCGCATCAGCTTCAGCACGTCGTTGATGACGGTGTCGCAGCCCAACCCGGCGGTGATGCCCCGGGCTCGCATCAGCGGAACCCGGGTGACCGCCGACATGATGTCGGTACACACCACCGGAGAGTGGGCCAGTTTGGCCCCGGCCGCGGCCATCAAGTCGATCTCGCGGTCGGAGGTGAGCATGGCGTGGATGGCCACCAGGCGCTCGGTGAGCGCTCCGATGGAGGCCAGGTGCTCCAGCGGACGGTGACCGAACAGCGACACGCTCAACTCGATCTCCTCGCGGTCTCGGTTGATGTGGGTCATGATGCCGGTGCCCCACTCGGCGGCCAGTTCGTCGGTGGCCAGGAAGCGCTCGTCGGAGCATGACGGCACGCCCAGGTTGTGGACCCAGGGCCGTAGCCGTCCCTCGCCCTTGGCGAACCACTTGGCGAAGAACTCCTTGGTGTAGGCCAGATCGTCGGCCAGCGCGGCCGGGTCGTCGCGGTACCACGACTTCTCGGTGATCTGCTCGTAGTTGCCGGCCAGTCGCGACTCGCGGTCCCACATGCCTCGGGCCAGTGCGCAGCGGATGCCGGTCTCCATCACGGTCTCGGCGATGGGTTCCTCGTGGGCGACGGTGCAGGTGGTCTCGGTCATGGTGGTGACGCCGGCCCGCAGCAGCTGGGCGAAGGCCACCCGGGCGCTGACCCGCACGTCGTCGGTGCTCTGGATGTCTTCGGCCGGGATGTAGATGCGGTAGATGTTGGGGAAGTCCTCCACCGTGCTCTCCCTGCACAGGGCCTGCGCGATGTGGTTGTGGCAGTCGATCAGACCGGGGATCACGTAGCGCCTGGCCCCGCCGAGGCGTCGGGCGTCGGGATGGCGGGCCCGCAGCTCGTCGGCCTTGCCCACCGCCGCGATGCGGTCCCCGGCCACGGCCACCGCGCCGTCGGCGATCACCCGCCGCTGGGGGTCCATGGTCACCACCGTGCCCTCAACCAGCATCGACACCGGCTCGACGCTTTCTCCGGTGGCCTGTTCGTAGTCGTTCACTTCGTGACCTCCGCGTCGTCGTGCTCGTTATCAGGCTGGGTGCGGTGGCGGTTATCTCGGGGGCTGCGCGATCTCTGTCCACGGCACCGCGGCTGCAGCACCATCTTGGTCGCTGTCGAGCGCCTCGATGAACTTGGCGAGTTCGGCTTCGTCGATCCGCAGCTTGTGCTCGGTGGCCGGGTACGCCCCGCCCTCCACGTCGGCGCGGTACTCGCTGTAGGCCGCCACCCGTTCGGCGTGGAGGCGCTCGTACTCCGCTTGGAAGTCGCGGTACTTCTTGGAGTGGCGCGGGTAGTGCCCGGTGTTCGTGCCCAGGATGTCCATGCTGAACAGGTACTGGGCGTCGCATCCGGCCCCCGACCCCATCGAGATCAACAACAGCGAGGAACGTTGGGAGATGGCGGCCGCCACCGGCTCGGGAACAAGCTCGATCTCCGCGGCGAAGGCCCCGGCGTCCTCCAGAGCTCGGGCCTGGCGCCACACCCGCAGAGCGGTCTCGGCCGTCTTGGCGGTGGCACGGTATCCGCCGTACCAGGTGCGGTGGGTGGGGATGAACCCGATGTGGCCCACCACGGCCAGACCCTCGGCCGCGAGCCGGGCCACGGTGTCCAGACCGGCCGCGCAGTACACCGCGTCGGCGCCGTGGCGGTACACGGTCATGCCCATACGCAGGTACTCGTCGGTGGTGGCATGGACCCCGTAGGCCAGCGCGGCGATGACGAACGTGGTGGGGGCGGCCTCGCGGACCTCGCGACTCATCATCTCGTCGGGCAGGCACATCATGTCGAGCCCCGCCTCCTCCGCTGCCCGGACCTCCTCTAGGGACAGCACGAAGATATCGGTGAGCTGGCGCTGCCCCTTGCCCGCGATCAGGTCGGCGACAGTGGGCTTGACCCGTGACACGCCCTGAAGACAATCACAAGACTTTGATAGGATCAAACACGCTTGATGCGAGATCCCCTGGAAGAAGTAGCGCTTCCCCGGACCGGCCTGCGGGTTAGGCGTCTGGCGCTGGGGACGGCACCGCTGGCCTCGATCTTCTGGGGCAACGACGCCGACACAGCGGTGGCGACCGCCACACGGGCTCTCGAAGCCGGCATCGGGTTCTTCGACACGGCCCCCTTCTACGGGCTGGGGGAGGCCGAGCGCCGGCTGGGGCGGGCGTTGGCCGCCGCGGGCGGTGAGCGACCGGCCATAGCCACGAAAGCAGGCCGGCTGCTGACTTCTCAGCCCGACGGCGCGGTCGACGTCCACTTCGACTTCAGTTACGCCGCCGCCCGGCAGTCCTTGGAGTCGAGCTTGGAGCGTCTGGGGG
>JAJDZO010000024.1 GCA_022824605.1 Acidimicrobiia bacterium | reverse complement strand
TCAACAACGCCGGCATCGCACGGTTCTCGCCGCTCGAGAGGACGTCTCGGGAGCTGTACGAGCAGACGATGGCGGTCAACGCGACCGGCGTGTTCCTCGGGATGCGGACCGTATTCGAGCCCATGAGACGCAACGGCGGCGGTTCGATCATCAACATCTCATCGGCGAACGGGTTCATCGCGTCCGACGAGGTCGGCGCCTACGTCACCAGCAAGTTCGCGGTGCGGGGCCTCACCCGCAGCGCAGCCTTCGAATGGGGCCGCCACGGCATCCGCGTCAACAGCGTCTGCCCCGGCATGATCAACACTGCGATGATGATCGAGGAGGAGACGGCCTACACCCACAAGATCACCACTCTCGAACGCGTCGGCCAGCCCCACGAGATCGCCAACGCCGTCCTGTTCCTCGCTTCGGACCAGTCGAGCTACGCCACGGGTGCCGACTTCCTGATTGACGGCGGCGTCATGGCCGGCGTACGCGTCCGCGAAGAGAAGGGGTGACCGGTCACCCAACCTCCAGGGGCGCCAGCTCGATGGCCCACCTGTCGTGGCCGGCGTACGCCGATCGAATCGCCAACGGCGCAGTGGTGCTGATCCCGGTGGGGGCGCTGGAGCAGCACGGCCGCCACCTGCCCCTGGGCGTGGACTTCATGCTGGCCGAAGCGGTGGCGCTGGCCACGGCCGAGCACGTCGATGCGGTGGTCGCCCCGCCCTTCGTCTACGGCTACAAGTCGCAGCTGCGCACCGGTGGCGGGCCCCAGTTCCCCGGCACCGTCGGCCTTGACGGCCACTCACTGTCGAGCGCGATCACCGATGCGCTGCGCGGACTCGCCCGCGGCGGGGCCAACAAGCTGGCCATCGTCGACGGGCATTACGAGAACCAGATGTTCCTCACCGAGGCGTGCGACCTGGCCATCCGGGAGTTCCGCCAGAGCGGGCAGGATGATGTCAAGATCGTGCAGGCCCGCTACTTCGAGCAGTTCGACGAGGCCATCATCGAACGACACGTTCCCGGCCCGCCATTGGACCTCTCCTATGAGCACGCCGGGGTCTTCGAGACCTCCCTGTCGCTTCACCTCTTCGGCGACCTGGTCGACATGGATGCGGCTCCGGAGCAGGCCTTCCAGGAGTTCCCCAGCTACGACTGCCACCCTCCCCACGACGACTGGGTACCGGCGACGGGGGCGCTGTCGGATCCCCGCCGGGCAACGGCGGCGCTCGGCCGGGAGCTCTTCGACGCCTGCGTGCAGGGCATGGTGCGCATCCTGGAAGCCGAGTTTCGCCCTGAGGGGGACGGGAGCAATTGACGATGCGGGCCGGCGATCGGATGCGCAGCGGCATCGAGGCCCTGCTCGACCCCCGGTCGGTGGCCGTCGTCGGGGCCTCCGACCGCGAGGGCTCGTTCGGCGGGGAGTGCCTCGACAACCTCCGGACCCACGGCTACCGGCACGATCTGGTCGCCGTGCACCCCAGACACGCCGAGGTGCGAGGGGTGGAGTGCGTAGGAAGCCTCGACGCCTGCCGGGGCCCGCTCGACGCCGTGGTGCTGGCCGTCGGTGCCGGTCGTGTCCTCGACACCCTCAAGCAGGCCATCGCGGTCGAGGCTCGCAGCGCCATCGTGTTCGCCTCCGGCTTCGGTGACGGGGGCGCAGAGGGCAAGGCCCAGGAGGCGGAGCTGACCCGCATCGCCAACAACGCCGGGATGGCCGTGGTCGGCCCGAATTGTCTGGGCACCATGAATCGCCACACCGGAGCCACCCTCTAGGGCACCTACATGAAGCGGCTGGGAGCTCCGGGGCCGGTCTCGATCATCGCCCAAAGCGGCTCGGTGGCCCAGATGCTGTCCATAGACGACCGGGGCCTGGGGATCGCCAGCATCCTGTCCACCGGCAACGAAGCGGTGGTCACCTCCGCTCATGCCCTGGACCACCTGGCCGACGATCCCTTCACCGAAGTGGTCCTGATGTTCATCGAGACGATCCGCGACCCAGCCGCCTTCGCGGCCGCGGCCCAGCGGGCCCGGGCGAACGGCAAGCGCCTGGCCGTGGTGCGCAACGGTCGCAGCGAGACCGGCTCGGGTACCATCGCCGGCCACACCGGCGGGCTGGCCGGCGACGACGCCGTGTACTCGGCCTTCTTCGAGCGGCTCGGCATCCCCCGCTTCAACGACATCGACACCCTGCTGGAGGCCGGGGCCTACCTGCTCGCCTTCAAAGATCCGCCCGCCCGCGGCGGGGTGGGCGTCATGACGCTGTCGGGCGGCGAGGCCGGACTGGCCGCCGACCTGGCCGACGATGCCGGGCTGGAACTGCCGCCGTTCTCCGATGAGGGCGCGATCAGCCTCAACGAACTACTGCCAGACTTCCGTTCGCCCAACAACCCGATGGACGGCATAACCCTCGGCTTCGATGTCGAGGGTGTGCGCACCGTCTGCGATGCCATGGCCGGCGACACCGCCTTCGGCACGATGGCCATGGTCTTCGGTGCCCCCGCCGCCGGCGGCCATGACGACGCCTTCGTGCTCGATGTGATGCGGGACGGCTTGCTGACCGAGCCGGACAACGACACCAGGCTGGTCATCGTCAACACGGTGGCAGCCCTCGGGCGGAATGCACAGATCGAGCAGCGAGCCCGCGAGCTGGGCGGCGTGATGCTTCACGGCCTGCGGGCCGGACTCGAGGTGATCTCCAAGTGCGGGGACGCCGCTCCCGCGACAGCAATGCCGAGACTGGCCGATGTGGCCGCCCCGGCCGGTCTCACCGGCTGGGGCGGGCTGGATGAGGCGGCACGCTTCGAGGTGATGAACCGAGCGGGGGTGCCGATGGTGGAGTGCAGGCTGGTCGACGACCGCGCCGAGGCCGTGACCGCGCTGCACCAGTGGGGCCGCCCGATCGTGCTCAAGGGGAGCGCACCCGGTCTGGTCCACAAGACCGAGCACGGTCTCGTCAAGACCAACCTGGCCGAGGCCGCCGCCGTTGAAGCGGCGTTCGACGAAGTCGTCGCCGTCCTCGGAGAACTCAGCCTGCCGGGTTCGCACGTCGTGGCTCAGCCCATGGCCCAGGACGGGCTGGAGCTCATCGTCGGCGTGCGCAACGAGCCGGGATTCGGCCCGATGCTGGTGGTCGGTCCCGGAGGCGTGCTCGTCGACCTGATCGGCGAGGCCAGCCTCCACGCCGCACCCATCAGCCGAGACACCGCAATGGAGATCGTGTCGAGCGACCGCATCGGCCGGCTCATCGACGGCTACCGCGGGGCTGGACCATTCGACCGGGATGCGGCCGCGCGGGCCCTTGTGGCCATGTCGGAGTTCGCGTGGGCGGCCCGCCACTGCCTCTCGTTCGCGGAGATCAACCCGCTCATCGTCCACGCCGACGGTGCGTCGGCCGTCGACATCGCCCTCTCGTTGCGCGAGTCGACCTCTCAACCGGGCGTCCAACCATGACGACCGGAGGGGACAGGGCCGTTGCCGACACCGGGCAGGTCCTCGATGAGCTGCGGGCCACGGTCGGCGGCCAGCTCGGCACCACCGAGTGGTTCCAGGTGACCCAGGTCGAAGCTGACGTGTTCTCGGCGCTCACCGATGACTGGGACCACATGCACAATGACCCCGGGTGGGCCAGAGGCACCCCGTGGGGCGGCACCATCGCCCACGGAATCTACATGATCGCCCTCATCCCGTCGGTGATGAAGAAGCTGACCGCACTCCCCTTCGTTAACGACGACCCGGAACGCGGCTTCACCCTGAACTACGGCTTCAACAAGGTGCGCTTCGTGGCACCGACACGCATCGACCTCCCGGTGCGGGCCTCCGTGGGGGTGCTCTCGGTGGAGGACAAGGCCAACGGCAGCGTCCTTCTCACCTTCTCGGTGACCTTCCTCCAGCGCCACCATGACGAGGAGGTAACCACCACCTACGCCGAGTACCTCCTCTACATGGACTTCTCGTCCGCCTAATCCTCAACCCGTGTGACCCGCCGATGGCGAAAGGAACCCGCAATGACCGACACCGAGTCGAAGCCGAGCGTCGAGCGGCTGTACGAGTGCTTGACCGACGGCCGCTACGACGAGGCCCGGAGCCTGCTCCACCCGGACTACCGCTCCAACACCCAGCCCCACGAGACCAGCCCCGACGCACTGATCGAAGAGATCGACGCGATCAAGCGGGCCATGACCTCCCCGAAACGAGAGACGATCCTGACGATGGCTGAGGGCGACATGGAGGTGATCCTTCACCGGACCGAGGGGACCGATCCGTCCTCGGGCGAGACGGTCGCCTTCCGAGCGGCCGACTTCTTCCGGAAGGCCGCCGACGGGCGCTTCATCGAGCATTGGGATGCGCTGACCTTCGACGGCGGCGACCTGTTCGACGCCATCGAGCTGTGATGAGGCCG
>JAJDZO010000331.1 GCA_022824605.1 Acidimicrobiia bacterium | reverse complement strand
GAGGAGCCGTCGGCGTGTCGGGGGTTGGCCTCATCGTCCCAGTTGCCGTCGGTGAAGTCGGAGTTGTCGTCGGCGACCTTGGTGCCACCGACCCAGTAGATGGGAACATTCGGATCAGTCTGATCCACACGCCCACGAGCGATGCCGGTCGCGCCTGGGGTGAAGTCGGCGTGCTCCGCTGCATACGTGCTGCCGTTCTCGCCGATCGCCTTGAACAAGTCCGCATAGCCAGCCATGGCGGTGACGCCGCCATTGACCAGATCATTGCCGGTGATCTCCGCACGCACGAACGCGTCATAGGTGGACAGGTCCGAGCTGGTGGCCGCCGTCTCCTGGCTGGTCACATAGATCAGACGGAACTGGTCACCCGCGTTGAGACCGCTCGGCAGCAGCGACCAGCTCGCCGGCACCCCTCGCCCGGGCGGAGGCTCGTGGCCGTCGGTGTCGGTGATGCCGAACCAGGCGTTGCCGTCGCTCTGCCACGCCTCGACGCCGCCGCCGAGGTTGTCCGAGGCCGCCACCGGGCTCTGCGCGAACCCGAAACCGATCGAGAACTCCTCGTCGTAGGTCTCGCCGTCGTCGAAACCGCCACGCGAATACAACTCGAACGCGGCGCTCTGCGCGCCCGCTCCGGAGAACTCCAAGAACCAGTCGCCGACGTGGGTCGGGGTGAGCCGGCCGACCTGCCGCAGCGACACGCCCGTGCCCGTCGCCGTCATCACGAAGTCGTTGTGGTGCTTCGGATAGCCCACGTTCGCGCTGTAGCGCAGACCGCGGAACGACTCGACCGTGGCACACACGGCGTTGTTAAAGCCCCCGTCAGTGAGGTCGCACGGCTCATCCGCGGACAGGCTGTGGCCCGTGGCCTCCAGCCGCAGCGGCACCCGCACATGCTCGCCCGCCGCCAGCGGACGGCTCAAACTGATCGTCAGCGACCGGTCGACCCGGGCCGGGTCGCCCTCCACCATCACCTGGGAGATCTGCGTGCCCGACGGCGAAGCGCGCACGCCCGTGCCGGTCATCGTGATCGTGGTGGCGTCGTCGTCGACGATCCTCAACGGCTGCGACACATTGGCGAGACCGCCGTAGCCGCTGTCGCTGCTGGCAGGGTCGAAGACGATGTTGACGGACTGGTCCGCGCCGTCGGCGCTGTTGTCGACAGCCGAGATCTGCACCGGCTGCAGGTCATCCCAGTCACTCGGCGTGAAAGTCAGCGAAGCGCCGCTCGTGACCGTCGCCACGCCGGTGTCGCTGCTAGACACAGCAACAGTGACATTGCTGGTGGGCGCAGTAGTCAGCCGCACGCCGTACGACACCGCCGTGCCCTCGATCTGGCGGCCGTCGCCGACATCCATGTAGACGCCGGGACCCGACTCCTGCACCGTGAACCGGAACTCCCGGCCCGACGCCTGACCACCGCTGCACCCCTCACCAGCACAAGCACCGCCCGCCAGACTCGCCGACGAAATCAACGCAGGAGCCTGCACGAGCACGTTGTTGAGCACCGAGTCGCCGTCGCTGCTGCCCGGAGTGATCGTGACAGTCGCGGTACCGGCGCTCGGCCCGGTGAACGTCACCTCACCCCGCGCGCCGTCCGAGGAATCGGCGTAGGTCACACCAGCACCCGCCGCGGACAGCGTGAAATGGGTGCCCAGCGTGCCCCCGTCGAACGACAACGGCACCGTCAGCGCCTCGCCCGCCACCAAGGCGCGCGCCAGCGTCACACGGAACTGAGCGGTGTCCGACGCGGTGCCCTCAGTGGCGACATTGTCAGGGGTGGACGCATCGTGAATCCGCACAGCGGTGACCTCATCGTCATCAGTCACCTCGATCGGAAGATTGGGAATCGTGATGCCGGAGTAGACATCGGCGTTGCCCGGCGTGTCGTCGGAATACTTCGCGTTGTCCACCAGCACCCGGAACACCATGTTGCCGGTGATCACACCCCCAGGCGTGTCCACCACATTGTCCAGAGCCAAAATGTTGACATCCCGCCGGAAATCGTTTGTGTTCGCCGCAACCCGGGCCACCACAAACTCGGCAGCCGTCGGATCATACGTCGGATCATTGACCAACTTGTTGTCCAACGAACGAGACCCGGCCCCGGTCTGGTCAAAGCGATTAAAGCCGGCATCGCTACCAGACAAACCGGACGACCCGCCGATCCGCGCGATCGGATCGATGTCCGACGCCAAAGGACCCGACTGCGCGGACACATCGGCTCTCGCAACGATCACAACATCCGAAGTCGGCGCACTGCTCAGCAGTACCTTGACGCGCGCCCTCTGGTCGCGCGAATCATGATTCTGGGACGCCTCCATCACCCTGACGGGATTGCCCCCGCTCTCGCCGGGCACACGGACACTCGCGTTCACACCCCCAGAAGTGACCGTGGCATCATTCGGCGCCTTGCGAATCGTGATCATCCAGTCGCCCAGAACACTGCCGCCCGCACAGTTCCTGGTCGTGCACAGCCGCATCCTGAACGTCCGGTCAGTGTTGACGCTGCCGGCCCTCACCTCGAAACGGATGCGGCCAGTGAAGGCGTCCTTGAACGCAGCGGCGTGTCCGCCAGCTTGGACGAGCGACGAGCCGCCACCCCTTTTCGGGGTCGACACGCTGGTGCCAGACGGTCTCTGCTCTCCGATGAGGTAATAGGCATCATGGTCACCGGCGACGGAAATCTCGAACCAGCGCGTCTGCCGCTCGACGATCTCGGTGCGGTGCAGGACCGCGCCGCCGGCGCTGGTCCCGGACTGGGCCTCGGCCTCCCGGGCCCCCAACCCCAACGGCGCCCCGCCCGGCACCACCGCTAGCAGCGACCCGAACAACAATGCCGCCACCGCAACGGCCAAACACCGCCTCACCATCGGAAACCCGCTGGGGAAGCCCCCACTCTCGAGGTTGCGTGCGAAGACGCGCTAGAGCAACCAGAAAAAACCCGGAACGACACAGCCCCCAACTATACGCGATCACAACCCAAGAAATAGACACGACCTCCACAACGATTCCTCGGAAGCGCTCCGACGCAACGCCGGAGAGGACTCGATTCTTTGGAGCGCGACGGCTCAGTCGTTGTCGGTGATGGTCATGATGGCCTCGCCGTCGGCGATGGCCGCTCCCTCGGGGTCGGACAGGCGCACCCGGAATAGCTCGTCGGCTTCGGCGTAGCTGTCGTCGTTGAGGTACACCGAAGCCGATTTCTCGGTCTGGCCGGGCGCGAACGTCAGCGTGCCGTCCATGTACCAGAACTCCTGGCCGGCAATCGCATAGGGATCGAGGTCGTAGGCGTGGTCGGACTCCCAGCGCACCTTGACCTGATGGTCTGCTGCTTCTGACAGCGTCACCTTGAACGTGACCCACAGGCCCTCCTCGCCGGACGCGTCCCCGATCGAGATCGTCACACTCGGCGGCGGGGGCGGCGGGTCGTCGTCATCGTTCACCGACACGGTCGCTTTGCCGTTCGTGGAGGACACCGTGTAGCCGGTGCCGCTGCTGACAGTGACGGTGACTGAGCCGTTCGGCTCGTCGGTGCTGTCGCCGGACGTCGATACCGACAGCGTTGCGCTGCCCGATATCGGGATGGTGACGGTGCGGGTGCCGGTGGTGACGCCGTAGCTGCCCGACTGCGCGACGCTCACGTCCACCCTGAGCGGGCTCGACGGCGGCGGGCTTGCCGAGATCGTGAAGGTGGCAGGGCTGCCCTCGGTGACGCTGTTGCCGCCGGTGACGCTGACCGTCGGGGTCGGCGGCGGGGGCGGCGGGTCGTCGTCATCAGAGACAGTCACGGTCGCTGTGCCGTTCGTGGAAGACACCGTGTAACCGGTGCCGCTGCTGACGGTGACGGTGACTGA
>JAJDZO010000140.1 GCA_022824605.1 Acidimicrobiia bacterium | reverse complement strand
CGGTGCTGCTGGTGTTGCTGCCGGGCTACCTGAGCACGGCCGGCGCGCTCGGTGGAGTGCTGTCGAGTCGCCTGTCCACCAAGCTCCATCTCGGGCTGGCCCGGCCCTCGGTCGTTCCCTCCGGTCAGGCGCGGGTTGATCTGGCCACCACGTTCGCGCTCTCGATCCCGGTGTTCGCCCTGCTCGGGCTGGTGTCGTCATCGGCGGGTGGTCTGGCCGGACACGCCGGTCCGGCGCTGGGCGAACTGGTCGGGGTGGCCGTGCTCGGCGGGCTGCTGGCGACGGTGCTGATCGTGGTGGTCGCCTACTACGCGACGCTCGCCGCGGTGCGCTTCGGGGTCGACCCCGACACCTACGGCATTCCGATGGTCACCTCGTCGCTCGACCTGGTCGGGGCCTTCACCCTGATCGTGGCCGTGGTCGTGGTGGGGTTGGCCTAGTGGCCGGCGGGGCAGCGACCGAGGCGGACCAGGGCGGCCCGATGCCGACGGGCACGGCGAGGCGTGCGACACCTACGATGATTCGAGGAGCGACCTGATGGAAGACAGACCTCGCAACCTGCGGGAGATGCTGGCTGAGGCCAAGGACACCTCCGAGCTGATGGTGGACCTGGCCTACGCCGCGCTCTACTTCGGCGACCCCGACATGGCCGACGAGGTGGGAGCGCTCGAGGAGCACATGAGCCGTCTCGTGCCCGACATGAGGGCGGTGTGCATCCTGGCGGTGCGCCATCCTCGCGACGCCGACGGAATGTCGTCGGTGCTGCAGGTGATCTCCGCGATCGAGCGCATCGCCAACGACGCGGTCGACATCGCCCGCATCGTCACCCACCGTGTCGGAATACCGGCCGAGCTAGTGGCCGAGCTGAGCGCTGCTGAGGAGGTGTCGCACCGGGTGCTGGTGTCGGACGGCTCGCAGCTGGCGCACCGGCGACTCGCCGACCACGAGATGCCCGCCAAGATGGGCATGCGGGTGATGGCCGTGAGGCGCGAGCGGGAGTGGATCACCGATGTGCGCGGCGACACGGTGCTGGTGCCCGACGATGTGCTGTTCCTGCGAGGGTCGCCCGACGGGATAGTCGAACTGCGCAGCCTGGCCGGGTCGCCGGACTGGTCACCGCCCGGCGAGCCCGGCGGCTCCGGGGTCTCGGACCTTGGCCGGGCTGTGAACCTCCTGGTGGAGATGAAGGACCTCTCCGAGGTGGCTGTCGGCTTGGCCTATTCGTCGCTGGTTCTGCGCGATCAGAGCCTCGCCGCCGAGGTGCGCCACCTGGAGGACCGCCTCGATGAGATGAAGGACCGCCTCGAGGAGTGGGTGCTGCGCGCCGCCAGAGAACACGTCGACCACTCCAGTCTGCGAGGGCTGTTGCAGCTGTCGCAGGCTGCGGAGGATCTGGGCGATCAGGCCCAGCAGATGGTGTGGATCATCGAGCGCCAGGAGGACATCCACCCGATCTTGGCGGTGGCGCTGGGAGACAGCGACGAAGTGGTGGTGCACATTCCGGTGGCGGAGGGCTCGGAGGTGGAGGCCCGGACGTTGGGCGAGCTCCGATTGAACATGGAGCCGGGATTCACCGTGCTGGCTATCCGCCGCAAGGGCCAGTACCGATACCGGCCCCGCGGTCAGGAGCGGCTGGCGTCCGGTGACGCCCTCATTGCCAGCGGTCCCGACGAGGGCCGCGATCGCCTGGCCGCGATGTGCGGCTGGCGCCTAGCCGACCGAGACGACGATTCCGAGATGGTCCTGGAGCCCCTCAGCTCGCACACGCCAACGGCCTGACCTCGCCACGCAGGCATCTACCCTGCCGTGGAGTCGTGATGTCGGGTGAGCGGTTCTAGTGGGTTCTGGTGCGTTGCGGCGCGCCGTCGCGCTAGCTTCACCGGCCATGGCGACTCCGGCCGACCGTCTCTGCCTGCTCACCGTGCATGCCCATCCCGATGACGAGGCCTCCAAGGGCGCGCCCACGGTGGCCCGCTACCACGCCGAGGGCGTACACACCGTGCTGGTGTGCTGCACGGGAGGAGAGGAGGGCGAGATCCTCAATCCGGCGCTGGACAAGCCCTCGATGGCTGAGCGGCTGGCCGAGATACGTGCCGAGGAACTGGCCCGGGCCGCCGAGGTGATCGGCTACGACGAGGTGGTGATGCTCGGGTATCGCGACTCCGGTATGGAAGGCTCCGAAGCCAACGCCCACCCCGACTGTTTCGCCCGAGCCGACCTAGACGAAGCAGTCAGCCGACTCGTCTCTGTGATTCGTCGGCACCGGCCCCAGGTGATCGTGACCTACCCCGAGGATCAGGGCGGCTACATGCATCCAGACCATGTGCGGGTTCACGACATCTCCGTGCCCGCCTTCGAGCGCTCCGGCGACCCGCAGTACCGCCCGGATCTGGGCGAGCCGTGGTCGCCGGCCAAGCTCTACTACACGCTCTGGTCGCGCCGACGCATCGAGGGGCGCCATCAGGCCTTCAAGGACCTCGGGTTGGAATCTCCCTACGACGAATGGTGGTTCGACCGTCCGTCCAACGACGACCAGATCACCACCCAGGTACCGGTGGACGGCTTCATCGACGCCCGCATCGAGGGACTGCTGGCTCACGCCACCCAGATCGACCCCGAGTCGACGTTCTGGTTCGGGTTGCCCCCCGAGGTAGAGCGTTCCATCCACCCCTACGACGATTACGTGCTGGCCCGCGGCCCTCAGCCGGCGGAGGTGCCCGAACGTGACCTGTTCGAGGGCGTGCGGTCCGCCGCGGCCGACGAGTCGGGCTGACGTGGCGTCGCCGCCGCTCAGCGAGGGTTGGCTGGACGAGCTAGGGGCCGCGCTGGCGGCTGTCGACGCGACCGGCTGCGCTGACGGTGTGGCTCAGTTCGTTGTCAGCGGCTCGCCCTCAGGATCCGTCCCCTTCTGTCTGGTGGTGGCTGACGGTCGTCTGAGCCTGGAGGCTGGACGGCGCCCGGAGCCCGACATGGTGATGTCGTGGTCGTACCCCGACATCGTGCAGCTCTGGCAGGGCGAGCTCACGCTGGAAGCGGCCTACATGTCGGGCCGGATGAAGCTCGAGGGTGACCAGGTATTGCTGTTCGACGGCTGGCGGCCGCTGATGCGCTCGCCGCAGCTTCGGACGGCGCTCGACTCGCTGCGCTGATCCCCGGAGGGGGCCGCGTCAGGGTGCGTTTGTTGATCCCGACAGGCGAAGCCGCTCAGATACGGTGCCTCGCCCTTCTCTGGGCGCTGCGCAGTTCGCGGTAGCCCACCAGCACCGCCCCCGACTGTTGGAGCATTCCCGCCATCTCCGCCGACAGGGCCAACGCCAAGTCGTCGACCCGCCCGGCTGCGGTCGGGTCGATGGCGTGGATCTCCGGTTCGTCGAGCGCCGGGCCTAGCGACAACTCGGTGACACCGGGTTTCAGGTCGGCCAACTGCTCCATCACATGTGGGCGAGCGTTGCCCCGCACGAGCCGGAAGTGGTCGGGGAAGACGATGCCCTCGTCGGTCGCTAGCGACCGGAACGGGAACCCCGACTTGGCTTCTGCGTCGCCGCCTTCGAGCCGTACCGGCAGGTCGAAGGCGACCGCGAGGTCTAGCAGCACGTCGAAGAACTCCGGACGCTGTTGCAGGGCAGCCAGATGGGTGGTGAGGTGGGTGACGTCGAATCCCCACAGCACGGCCCGCTCGAGTTGGGCGCGGCACTCCCGGCGCACCTCGTCGAGGTCGGCGTGATCCCACAGATCCTGGAGTGTGCGAGGGAAGCCGCCGTCGCCGTCGAGCAGGCTCGGAGCGTTGGTGATCGGGCCCCACCGGAAGCAGTCGAGTTCAGAATTGAGCGTCAGATGGACGCCCAGATCCTCGCCCCGGTACAGCTCTGAAGCATGGCGGGCCCAAGCGCCGGGCATCACGATCGTGCCGGTGGTGGCCGCGCCGTCGCGCAGCGCCTGATAGCCGCCGGCGGTGGAGGAGTGGGTGGTGCCGATGCGGTCCGCGCTCACGATCACGAGCTTCGCGTCGGGACGATGACCCAGTCGCTCTACCAGCGATTCCACAGCCCTGACGGTATCTCACCGGAACGTCGGGCCGGTTCGATCCAGCGACCCAGGGGCATGCGGTCCGATTCCCGAGCCGGCGGCTCCGTGAGGTCGGATCGGTCCCCGAGGGGTCGCGGTCACGGCAGGGGCACGTCGGGGCCGCCGCAGGCACGCCACAGACCGCGGCCCGCGGCGATGGCCTCGGCTTCGGCGCGGTGGAGGGCGTCGGTGTAGTGGTCGTTGGGAGGAAAGATCATGACCGCGGCGTAGCCGGCTGTGACCATCTCCAGGTTGACGAACAGGCCGTCATGGGACCGCACGACGTAGCCCAGCAGTCGGTCGTAGATGTCACGGGCCTCCACGTCGCGCACCAGCGTGACATCGGTGCCGGCAGGAAGCACGGCCTCCAGGAACCGCGATGCCTCTGCGCCGAAGCACTGCACCGGCCGGGTGGGCGCCACCGTCTCGGGAGCGTCGAGACCGATGAGGCGAACGGTCTCGGAACGGTTCCCGATCCTCGCGACGATCGTGTCGCCGTCGACGACCCGCTCCACGACCGCGTTGGGTTCCCAGCCGCCGTCACCGTCGGCGGCGTCGGGAGACCGGGTGGCCTGGGAGTTCGGTGTGTTCGCCCGGATGTCAGCAGCGTCTTGAGCAGAGGTTCCGCAACCGCCGACGAGCACCACTCCGACCACCACCAACAGCGTCGCCCAATCAACGGCGAGTCTTCGACGGGCCATGGCGTCAGGCTCCCTTCACGGGACAGATCAACAGGTTGGACATGGCTGTCATCACAGGCCCCGCGGCCGGCGGGCGGCCAGGGGCGATACCGCCTGCCCCGGCGGTGATCAGGCCGCAGCGGGCAGGTCGGAGCCTGAGACGGTAGCGGCGAGCGCTTGGGTGCGCGCTGCATGCAAGGCCCGGCGGGCTCGGGCCACCCCGCGCCGGCCGAGCTCACAAGTGGCGGGATCGAGTTGCCAGCTGCTGGCCGAGCCGGCCGTGGCGTCGGCCTCCGTTCCGGAAGCGATGTCGATTAGAGCTAGTTGATTCGTCATGTGAACACGATGGCACGGGGGTGTGACAGTCTGTCTGGCGTGACTGTTACCCCCGCCCCAAGACACGGCATCACCGTGCCCTTCCCCGGCCCCTTGCACTCGCAACGCGAGCGCTTCGAGGAACTCGTCGAGTTGGGCTACACCGATGTCTGGTCGTCGGAGGCCGACGGCTTCGACGGCCTCACCACCCTCGCTCTCGCTTCGGCGTGGGCGCCTTCGCTGCGCCTTGGAACCGCGGTGCTGCCCGTCTACACCCGTGGGCCCGCCCTGCTCGCCCAGTCGACGGCCTCGTTGGCCTCGGCTGCGCCAGGTCGTTTCGTCCTCGGTGTCGGTTCGTCGTCAGATGTGATCGTCAGCCGATGGAACGCTGCATCGTTCGACCGTCCCTATCAGCGCGTCCGCGACACCATCCGGTTCCTTCGGGCGGCTCTGAGCGGCGAGAAGGTCACCGAGCAGTACGACACGTTCTCGGTGCGCGGCTTCAGGCTCGGCGTGCGCGTCGATGAGCCGGTCCCCATCTTCGTGGCCGCCCTGCGGGAACGGATGCTGAGGCTGGCAGCACGCGAAGGAGATGGAGCCATCATCAACTGGCTCTCGGCGCAGGACGCAGTCCGGGTGTGCGGCATCGTGAGATCCGAGAGCCCGTCGGCGGAGGTGGTGGCCCGCATCTTCGTGCTGCCCACCCCCGATCGTGAGGCGGCGCTGGCCGCGGGCCGGTTCATGCTGGCCGCATACCTGAACGTGCCGGTCTACCGGGCGTTCCACGCCTGGCTCGGCCGCACCGACGTGCTCGGCGAGCACTGGGCCCAATGGGACGCACGAGAGCGGCGCGGCTCCCTCGAGAAGATCCCCGAGCAGGTGGTCGATGAGTTGCTAGTGCACGGATCGCCCGAGGAGTGCCGCCGCCACATCCAACGCTTCGTCGACAACGGCGTGACCTGCCCTGCGCCCATCGTGTTGCCCGTCGAAGGAGTGGACACCTTCGAGGTGGTCAGAGCCCTCGCCCCGACCGCCGGATAGCAGCCCTCAGCGCGCCCTCTAGGAATCCAGCAGGTCTCGCTGCATGCGTTGCATGCCGCGCAGCCAGCGCTGGCGGTCACCGGCTCGGCGCTGTTCGTAGGTGGCCACCTCGGGGTGGGGCAGTATCAGGAACCGGTCCTCTCGTAGGGCTTCGAGGGTTTCGGCTGCCACCTCCTCGGGCTCGATCATGCCGAGTGCCTCCACCTGGGCCACCCCGAGCAACGCGTCCGACTCGGTCATCGGGGTGCGCACTCCCTGTGGGCAAAGACACGAGACCCGCACGCCGTCGTCGCCGTGGGTGATGGCGATCCACTCCGCCAGCGCCACGGCCGCATGCTTGGTGACCGCGTACGAGGCGGTGCCCAGTCCCGTCAGCAGCCCCGCCGCCGAGGCGGTCACGAGCAGATGGCCCGAGCCTCGCTCCACCCATCTGGGCACGAGATGGCGACAGGCGATCACATGAGCCATGAGGTTCACGTCCCACACTTGGTTCCACTCCTCGTTGGGACGCTCAACCCCGCCCATGCGCGAGATCCCGGCGTTGCCGCACCACAACTCGATAGGGCCGAGGCTCTGTTCGACCCGTTCGATCAGGGCGACTACGGCCGCCTCATCGCTGACATCGATCCCAGCGGCGAGTCCCGGCGTTGCCCCCTCTGGCGCTTCGGCGGCGATCCCCGCGACCGTCGCCTCGGCGCCGTCAGCGTCGATGTCGGCGGCCACAACCACCGCACCGGCATCCAGCGCAAGGGCGCGCGCCAGTGCGCGCCCGATGCCGCTGGCGGCACCCGTCACCACCGCTACGACCCCTTCAAGCTCCACGATTCGATCCTAGTTGTGCCCTGAACAGCAAGCCTCAGCGCCACACACGGCGGGCGACGGCGCCGAGGACCGCGCCGACGCCGA
This sequence comes from Acidimicrobiia bacterium, assembly GCA_022824605.1. Lineage (GTDB taxonomy): Bacteria > Actinomycetota > Acidimicrobiia > Acidimicrobiales > Aldehydirespiratoraceae > Aldehydirespirator. The sequence goes on along the minus strand of JAJDZO010000140.1, from coordinate 13,133 downwards.
TGCCGGCGGCCACATCGCTGGCGTGATGGAGCCGCACATGTATGCGGCTGAGCGCCACGACCCCGGCCAGTGCGAAATATGCGGGCGCCCAGCGGCTGCGGCGTGACAACATCGCGGCGGCCACCATGGCTGCGCTGGCGTGTCCGCTGGGAAAGCTGCTGGTGAGCGGCTGACGCAGCGCGTGAGGCCGATCTCCGGCGAAGGCCGGTCGCCGGCGCCCGAAGATCGTCTTGACGATGCCGTTCACGATCACCGCCTCCGCGAACAGGGCGGCGCTCAACTCCGTGGCCGCGCGAGGGTCTCGCCGCGCTGCCGCCTGCGCCGCGCCGAGCGCGTGCCACAAGCGCGAATGGTTGGCTGCCTCCGAGGCCGAGTACATGATCCGATCCAGCGCGGGCTTGCCCCGCAGGGCGCGCTCCCACCAGGCGTCGACCGCAGCGTCGATGCCTTCGGCGTTGATGCCCTCGGCGGGAGATCCGTCGTCGCTCACTGCGACTCGCCGGGCACGGGCGCGGGCGGCGGGTCGTCGCTCGCGGGGGTGCCGTCGGTGTCATCGGTGGTGGAGTCGTCGTTGGTGGATTCACCGGACGCGCCGCCCTCGCCGCCGCCCTGCCGGTCAGAGCCCTCACCGCCGCCGCCGCCCTGCCGGTCAGAGCCCTCGCCGCCGACATCGGATCCGGTCTCGCCCTGCTCCCAGCCGGCCTCCTCGCCGTCCGGGTACTCGCTGTCGGTGGGCGCCTCGTCCGGGATGGTCGTGGTGGTGGTCGTGGTCACAGAGGGCGACCCGTCGCACTTCAGGCCTTCGGGGCGGTACTGGGCCCACACCGTGTCGGTCTCGGTGCTCCCGTCCTCGAGGTATGTGCGTGTTCGTTCGGTGGTCACCCGAGTGCACTCGGTCCCCACGGCCCGGATCCACTGGTCGGTCTGCTCGGCCAGCACCCACGGCGTGGAGTAGAGCCTCACCGTGATCGAGTCGCGGTTGGTGGTGGGCCACAGCATCACCCCGTAGGGCGTGTTGTTCTCGATCACCAGATCGGGAGCGGGATACGACACCGTGGCCTCACGGCCGTAGGGGTAGCGGCTCAGGTAGATCGTGTGGCTCTGGTAGGTGATGAAGTCGAGACCCGCGAAGAACGCCGCGTTGAACAGGGTGGTGGCGTACTGCGAGATGCCTCCGCCGACGGAGTCCACGAACACGCCGTCGAGGATCATGCCCGCGGGGACGAAGCCTTTGCCGGGTGTTCGCCGCCCCACAAAGTCGTTGACCGAGAACCGCTGGCCCGGTTCGATGATCGCCCCCCGGGTCAGATCCGAGATGCGAGCGATGTTGATGACGCGGTCCTGGCCCGGCTTGAAGGGGGTGGTGAACTCGCCGACCACCTGCAGGATCCCCAGCGACTCGGCCCATTCCCGGCCCCGAGGATGCGGAGCCGGCGCAGACGGCAACACGATCACCGGCTCGTCGTCGATCATCCCCGCCAGCAGCACATCGGCCGCGGCGGCGTCGCAGCACTCGAAGCCGGGCTCGCCCGCGGCGATGGTCACCGCACCGGTGTCGTCGAGGCCGATGGTCGCCGCAAGGCCTTCGCCGCCGATTCCCACGAACAGGCTGGCGAGCGTGTCCGCGATCCGCGGATCGAGCCCGAGATGCGCGTCGTGCAGCTCTCCTTCCACCACGATGAACTGCCTCAGGGCGAGTTCACCGATGGCGAAGGTCTCGCTGGTATTCGCAAGCTGCACCAGCACCCCGCCCTCGGTGATCTCGTTGGCCTGAGTGGCCAGATCAGAGGCCAGAGCGACCGCGATCGGATCCGCTGGCGCCATGCCCTTCAGAGGAACCTCCACCACCGCCTGGCCGCCGACGTTGTTTACCACCGCTTCCTCGAGGCGTTCGGCCAGCAGTTCCATGTCGGGGATGGGGACATCGGTGTGCAGGACCGCCCGGAAGGCGCCGTCGACGAACTCGATGCGGGGCGTCTCGGGGTCGGTGTACGGGTCGACGGTGTCGGCCAGGATCCCGAGGTCGGTGGCAACCTCGGGGCTCACCTCGCGGCTGGCGAACAGGTCGAACAGCCACGCAGCCGGCCGCACCACTGTCGGGGGCGGATTGTCGGCCTCGGCGAGGGTCTTCTCGGTGTCGAGAGAAACGCCCAACTCCGCGGCGGTGAACTCAGTCGCAGGAAGGGTGATGCTCTGGTCCTGGAACTGCAACTCGATGAACTGCAGTTCGACGGTGGTCTCGGCCACCTCCTGCACGACCGGTTCGAGCGCGGTGACCGCCTCCTCGGGCTCGAGGCCGCCGATGTCCACCCCCCTCACCACGGCGCCCTCGCGGATCTCGGAGTCCTGGCGGGACTCCTGCACCTGCCACCCGACGATCAGCGCGGCGACAGCCGCTCCCGCGGCGGCGATCACCAGCCACAGCCATCCGTATCGAACTTGCCGTTCGAGCCGCCGTCTGAGCACGCTTCGAGGGTATCCGCACCCTCTGACCGCGCTGGCCCAGAGCCGCCGTGGTGGTCAGAACAGTCGGGAGAGCACCGTCACCGGGACGGACGGACCAGCCGACCGCCGGTCCAGAATGCACGCCGCGTCAGAACAGTCGCAGCTCCGGTGACTCGATGCCTCGCAGCTCGTCGTAGTCCACCTCCACGCAGTCGATGAAGCGGTCGGCTGCGAGCACCTTGGCCTGCAGTTTGATGGTCCGGGCCACGAACACGCCGCGCACCGGCGCCAAGGTGGGGTCGAGGTTCAGGTAGCGCAGGTACCGGGTGAGCTGCTCCACGCCGTCGATCTCGCCGTTGCGTTTCACCTCCACCGCCACCGTGCTGCCGGATGCGTCGCGACACAGCAGGTCCACCGGGCCGATGGCGGTGGGGAACTCGCGCCGCACCAGGGTGAACCCATCGGCGATGGCCTCGGGGTTGTCGGCTAGGAGTTCCTGCATCTGCGCCTCGACGCCGTCCTTCTGCAGGCCGGGGTCGGTGCCCATCTCATGGGTGCTGTCGTGGAGGATCTCCTCGATGCGGATGACGAGGCAGTCGCGGCGGCCCGGCGCGGTCACCCGCCAGACGCCGGCCTCGTCGTCGATCACCAGCCGGTTGGGGGCATTCATCCAGTTGAGCGGCTTGTAGGCGCCGCCGTCGGCGTGGACGGCCACGCAGCCGTCGGCCTTCACCATGATGAGGCGAACGGCGGAGGGCAGGTGGGCCTGCAGGCGACCGTCGTAGTCGACGGTGCAGCGGGCGATCACGAGCCGCACCGCGCCCAACCTAGCCCATCGGCCTCCCCGGCGATCCGTCGTGGCGGGCGATCCGGCCTCCGTGGCGATCCGGTGGCATACTCACTCGATGGATCTCGTCGGCCGCACGGCCCTGGTGACCGGGGGAGCCAAGCGGGTCGGTCGGGGCATCACGCTGACCTTGGCTCGGGCCGGTGCCAATGTGGTGGTCAACTACAACACTTCGGACGACGAGGCTCGGCGCACCGCCGCCGAGGCCGAAGCGCTGGGGGTGCAGGCGACGGCGGTGGCCGCCGACGTCACCGACGACGATCAAGTCCAGGCCATGGTGGAGGCGGCAACCGAGCGCTTCGGCACCATCGACGTGCTGGTCAACAACGCCTCCACCTTCGTTGCCGGGGATTTCCCGACCGACGACCTGAGCGTGTGGCACCGGTCGATCGACACTCTCGTCCACGGACCCTTCTACTGCGCCAACCGGGTGGCTCCGATCATGCTGGCCAACGGTGCCGGAGTGATCGTGAGCATCGGTGACCTGAGCGCCTTCGAGCCCTGGCCGGGTTTCGCCGGCCACTCGGTGGGCAAGGGAGCGATCATCTCGCTGACCCGCCAGCTCGCGCTGGAGTTGGCGCCTACTGTGAGGGTCAATGCGGTGGTGCCGGGCCCGGCGCTGCGCCCTGCCGACTACGACGACGCCACCTATCAGCGAGTGGCCGACGAGACCCTGGTCGGGCGGTGGGGAACACCGGCGGAGATGGGTCAGGCTGTGCAGTTCCTGGTCGAGGCCGACTACATCACCGGCGAGATCCTCACCGTGGACGGCGGCCAGCGCTACGGCCACCGCAAGCACGCCCACGGCTGATCCCGCCGCGGTCGTCTGAGCCCGAGCATGGTCGCCGCCGGGGTGCACATCGTGCCGCTCATGGCGCCCGGCGATGTCATCGAGGTGGCCGTAGAAGCCGAACGGCTCGGATACGACTACTGCCTGGTGGCCGACGAGGGGTTCAATCCCGACGTGTTCGCCTGCCTGGGAGCCATCGCCGGGGCCACCGAGCGAATCACCCTCGGCGTTCTGACCAACGCCTACACGCGCCATCCGGCGGTGACGGCGGCCGCGGCCGCCACCGTCAACGAACTCTCCGGGGGCCGGCTGGTGGTGACCCTGCTGGCCGGTGGGTCGATGGTGCTCAGCCCGATGGCGATCGAGCGGTCCCGCCCCGCTCGGGTGGTGGCCGACTGCGTCGAGGTGCTCAAGCGGCTGTGGTCGGGCGACGAGGTGAGCTGGAGCGGCCAGACATGCTCGCTCGACCGGGCCCGCCTCGGCATGGGGTCGCAGTCGATACCCGTGTGGATCGCCGGCCGGGGGCCTCGTCTGCTGGAGCTGGCCGGACGTGAGGCCGACGGCGTGATCCTCACCGTCAAGCCCGATCTCGGATCGGTGCTCGATCTGGTGGCGTCGGCCGCGGCAGCCGCGGGCCGTCGAGAGCCCCAACGCTTCTACCTGGGGCGGATCTGCTACACGCCGGAACTGTTGGAAGGCCAGCGCCGCACTCTGTCGTTCGTGTTGATGGACTCGCCTCGCCGGGTGCTGGCGTCGCTGGGCCTCAGCGTCGAGGAGATCGAGGTGGTGGAGCGCGCCGCCGCCGAGAACCGTCCCGAACTGGTCGATGAACTGGTGACTGGCGACCTGCTCAGGCGCTATCAGGTGGCCGGCACCCCCGACCAGTGTCGGGCCGAGGTCGAGCAGATGGCTCGCCGGCACGGCCTGAGCGGCGTGCTGATCGACGCGCTGTCGTCGGATCTCTCCGAGAACCTCGCCGTGCTGCAGGATTCGCTGCCCATCATCGCCGGCACCCGGCCGTAGTATCTGCTCTCGTGAGTTCCCGGCGTTTGGATCGCATTTTCGGCTCCGACGGGCGCACGGTGATAATCGCCTTGGACCACGGTCTGATCGACGGCCCGTGCCCGGGTTTCGAACAGCCGGCTGGCACCATCTCGGCGGTGGTGGCCGCCGGTCCCGATGCGGTGTTGACCTCCTATGGAATCGCTCAGAGCTTCGCGGCCGAGCTTGATCCGGTCGGGCTGATCCTGCGCAGCGACGGCTCGGTGAGCAACCTGGGATCGCCCAGCACCGGATCGGTCGGGCAGTTCTTCGGTGTGGAGGACGCGCAGCGGGTCGGAGCCGACGCCCTGGCCGTCACTGCGCTGCCCGGCTCGGCTTCGGAGGCTGACACGCTGGCCAATCTGGCTCACACCATCAGCGAGGCGCACCGCTCGGATCTGCCCGTCATGGCCGAGATGGTGCCGGGCGGATTCGACTCCCCGCCGGAGATGCGAGGCCCCGACGCGGTTGCCTTCGCGGCCCGCCTCGGGGCTGAGCTGGGCGCCGACTTCGTGAAGGCGCCCTACTGCGATGACTACGCCCGAGTCACGTCGTCCACGTTCGCCCCCGTGGTGATCCTGGGGGGATCGAAGGGCTCCGAGGCGGCCACGCTGGCCAACATCCGGGCCGCAGTCGACGCCGGCGCCGCCGGGGTGGCCATGGGACGCAACGTCTTCCAGAGCGACAACCCCACGGCCATGACCCGGGCCGTGGTCGCGGTAGTGCACGAGGACGCAACCGTCGAGGAAGCCCTAGCCATCCTGGATGGATGACCCGGTGAGCAGCGCCGGGGCCGATCAAACCGGCGGCGGCGATGTCGTGCTGGGATTGGACGCGGGGACCACGTCGGCCAAGGCGGTTGCTGTCGACCGGGCCGGTGAGATCCGGTCGACCGGCCAGTCCGATCCCATCGCCGTCCGCTCGACCCTCGACGGAGGCAGCGAGCAGGATCCAGCTGAGATCTGGCGGGCCGTCACCGACGCGGGCCGGCGGGCCGTTGTCGGGCTCGGGCCGGATGCGAGGGTGGCCGCGCTGGCGGTGGCCGCTCAGAGCGGATCGGTGATTCCGGTGCCAGTCGCGGGCCGGCCCGAACGGGCCATCACCTGGATGGACACCCGATTCCGGTCGGTGGTCACGGACTGGCCCCGCGAGGTTGCAGCCAGGATCCGATCCGTCAGCGGCTGGGCGCCCACGCCCGGAGTCGGTCTGTCGACCATCGCCGGGCTGCAGTCCCTCGGCCCCCGGGAGCCCGGAGCCGATCCGGCACCCGTTGGGAGGTGGGCGTCGGTGGACGACTATGTCGTGTTCCGGCTGACTGGACAGTGGCTCACCAACCCGTCAAACGCGGCGGGCATGCAGCTGATGGACGTGTCCGCCCTGCAGTGGAGCGACGAGTTGTGCAGCCTGGCCGGCGTGGATCCGTCGGCGCTGTCAGCGATCCGGCCGTCGGGCACGGTGGCAGGCAGGTTGACGGGCGAAGCTGCCGCGGCGCTGATGCTCGACGGCGGCACGCCGGTGGTGGTCGGCGGTCACGACCAGGCCTGCGCGGCGCTCGGTCTCGGCGTCGTCGATCCCGGCGATCTGTTCCTGTCGGCCGGCACGGCCTGGGTGCTGACCACCGTGACCGACCGGGCCGATGTGGCCGTCCTGCCGGCGTCGCTGAACCTCAGCCCCCATGTACTGGATGGGGTGTGGACTGCTTCTGAGAATCTGGGCGGGCTTGGCGCCATGCTGGCCGAGACCCTGCCGGCCGATGCCCGCCACGCTTTCGAGACGTGCGGTGCGGCGGTTCGCAACGCTCTTGCTGGCGCCGGTGATCTGGCTCATGGTGGCGGCGCGCTGGTGATGGTGGGGGGCGGGATCCGGTTCTCCGAGCTGGTCGACGTGATCGCCACCGTCATCGACCGGCCAGTGGCAGCACGGCCCGAGGCTGCCTGGCCGGCGGTCGGCGCAGCCCGGCTGGCCGCCGCGGCTCTAGGGTGGACGCCTTGGGGAAGCGCCGCGTGATCGGACCGGTGGCCGCTGGCCGGCGGACGCCATGCGAGGTGGCGCGATGACCAGACCGGTTGTCGCCGTCACCGTCGGGCAAGCCCACTACCGGCGAATGTTCAGCGACGCTGCGCTGGCCGACCTGGCCGCCGCAGCCGAGGTGGTGCACCACCCCGGCGACGATCCGGCCTCCAAACAGGACCTGCTGGATGTGCTGGCCGGAGCGGACGCCTGCATCACCAGTTGGGGAGTAGCGCCTCTGGATGCCGATGTGGTGGCGGCCGCCCCCCGCCTGCGCCATCTGGCCCACATGGGCGGAAGCGTGAAGCGCTTCGTGTCCGCGGCGGTGTGGGAGCGGGGAATGAGGGTGACCAGCGCCTCGATTTCGTTGGCCCGCGACGTGGCCGAGACCACGCTGGGTTTGATGATCGTGGGTCGTAAGCGGATCTGGCCGCTGGCCAACCATGTACGCGACGGCGGCTGGCGTGACAGCCCGGTCTGGGACCGCTGGGACGCCCGGGAGCTGAGCCGCTCGACCGTGGGACTGATCGGGGTCGGCAACGTCGGACGCCATGTGATCGAGCTGCTCGCCGGATTCGAGACCAACATCCTGGTCGCCGACCCGTACTTCGCCCACGACGAGGCCCGACGGTTGGGCGTGGAGCGGGTCGAATTGACGGAGTTGATGGAGCTCAGCGATGTGGTGTCGATCCATGCGCCGGGCACCGACGAGACCAGACAGATGGTGGATGCCGAACTGCTGGGCCGCCTCAGCGACGGCGCGGTGCTGATCAACACCGCCCGGGGCAGCATCATCGACGAGTCGGCCCTGGTGAACGAACTGGCCACCGGGCGGATCTTCGCCTTCCTCGACGTGACCGACCCGGAGCCCCCGGCTCCCGACAGCCCGCTGCGGCGGCTGGAGAACGTGGTGGTCACCCCCCACATCGCCGGTTGCATCGAGAACTGTCACCGCATGGGGGAACTGGCTGTCGAGGAGGTTCGCCGCGGTCTCGCCGGTGAGCCGGCCGTCAACGAGGTCCGCCCCGAAATGCTCGATCGGATCGCCTAGCCCGCGGTCAGCTGAGGACGAGTCCGCCGTCCACCTCGATGGCTTGGCCGGTCAGGTAGCGGGCGTCGTCGCTGGCCAGGAAGGCGACCACCCCGGCGATCTCCTCGGGGCGGGCCAGCCGCTTGAGTGCGGTGTCGTCGGCCCTCATGTCCAGCCATTCCTCCGCGGTCATGTCGACGGTTGCGCCGACCTCGGCGGCCACCTTGCGCACCATGTCGGTGACGGTGTTGCCGGCGCACACCGCGTTGACGGTCACGCCGTGGGGCCCGAGTTCCATGGCAGCCGAGCGGGTGACGCCGACCACACCGCTCTTGGTGCCGGAGTACTCGGCCGAGTACGGCCAACTCGTCTTGGCGGCCATGGAGGCGATGTTGATGATCGAGCCCCGCCGCTGAGCGGTCATGATCGGCGCGGCCAGGCTGTTGGAGATCAGCACCCCGGTGAGGTTGACGGCCACGATGTCGTCCCAGCGCTCGAGGGGGATCTCCGCCAGCGGTCCGCCGACGTAGACCCCCGCGCAGGCCACCAGCACATCGATGCGTCCCCAGGCGCCCATCACACGGTCGAAGGCGTCCTGCTGGTCGTCGCGTGACCGCACATCGCACCTCAGCCCCAGAGCCTCGACCCCCTCGGACCGTGCCGCCGCCGCCGTGGCGTCGTTGTCGGCCTCGTTGATGTCGAGGCAGGCCACGTTGGCTCCCTCGGTCGCGAAGCGCAGAGCAGTGGCAGCCCCGATACCGGTAGCCGAACCAGTGACAACCACAACCTGACCGGCAAACCGCCTCACCTAGCGACCCTACCAGCGCGACCAGAACCCGTTAGTCGACTTCCCCTACGGGGCAGGGGAGCAGGACGTCAGTCAGCGGTTGTGACGAGGATGCGTGAGGTGGCGTACTCGCTGAGGCCCACGGCCTCGCCTTCGACCTCGAGAGTGAACGTGCCGTCGGGGGCACGAGCCGTGACACTTCCTGTCGACCCCGGGGTGACCCTGGCCCCCTCAAGGAACTCGAGCATCCCGGGTTGGAACTCCAGCTCCTCGGGTATGCGCTGCACGGTGAAGGATCGTCCCACCTCCAACGCGTCGAGAGCGACCATCTCCGGCGCCACATAGGCCGAGCCGGGGATCGGGTTGCCGTGCGGGCAGGTAGTCGGCTCCTCAAGCACCCGGGTCATGGCCTTTTCGACCGACGGTGAGATGATGTGCTCCCATTTGCCCGCCTCCTGATGGGCTTCTGCCCAGGAGAGTCCCAGGATCTCGGTGAGGAAGCACTCGGCCAGACGGTGACGGCGCACCACCGTCTCGGCCAGCGAGTGGCCTCTCGTTGTGAGCGTGATGGTGCCCCTGCCCTCTTCGACGAGGCCTTCGGCTTGCATTCGCCGGATCATCTCCGACACGGCGGGCCGCGAGATCTCCAAGCGGTCGGCGATGCGGGCCTGGATGACGTCGAGGTCGTCCTCGGCCAACTCGAAGATCGTCTCGCAGTACTCCTCGAATGCCGGGTGCCACTCCGGCGACTCGTACGGCGTGGCCTCGGTCGTCGTCGCGGTCATGGTTCAACCATATTCGGCGGCGGAGCCGTTCGCAGGCCGAACGACCCGGCGTTGCCTGCTTCCACCGATCGACGGAGCCTCACAGCCGCTGCTCGCCGTCGAGTAGCTGCGCGCTGTCGAGTTGCTGCTCGCCGTCGAGTAGCTACCCGCTGTCGAGTCGTTACTCGCCGTCGAGTTCGGCGATCACCGGGGCGAACTCCTCGATGCCGACGCTGGAGGCCCCCAACACGATGTAGCTGAAGCCCCAGCGGTCCCGGCGCTGCCGCAGGGTGTCGGCGATCTCGGGGGGCGAGCCGATCAACAGCAGCGGAATGTCGGCCGCCACGTCGGCGGGCTGGCCGAACATCGCCGCGATGGCTTCGATGGCCTCGGTGGTGGCCCGGCCTCCCGCCGTGACCTGCCATGCCGCGAGCAGGACGTTCAGCACGAGCTGGTCGAAGCGGTCGCCGGCCCCTTCTCGCACCCATTCGAGCTTGGCGTCGAAGCGGTCGGCGCCGAGGACGTCGTTCATGGCGTCGAGTCCGATCTCGCCGGAGCGCAGGTTGGCGTTCACGCCCACGATGTCGGCATGGCGGCCCGCCAGGTGGAGCATCCGGCGACCGCCCCCGCCGATTACCACCGGCACCGGCGACTGCACCGGCTTGGGGAGTCCCTCAAGGCCGTTGGTCGTGTAGTGCTCGCCCTCGAAGGTGACCGGACCGTCCTCGAAAAGACGGCGGATGATCTGCAACGACTCCACCATCCGGTCGATGCGCACTCCGGGCGGGTCGTAGGGCAGCCCGGCCTCGTCGTAATCGACGCGTTTCCAGCCCGCGCCGAGGCCCAGGTCCATCCGGCCGCCGGAGAGCACGTCGAGGGTGGCGACCTCTTTGGCCACCATCACCGGGTGGCGGTAGTCGTTGCCGTACACGAGGGCGCTCAAGCGCAGGGTGGAGGTGGCCGCGGCCGCGGCGGCCAGCGCCGGTCCCACTGCGAGCTGGTCGTCGAAATGGTCGGGCACGACCAGATTGGAGAAGCCGAGTTCCTCCACCCGCTGCGCGGTCTGCGCCCAGGTGAGCCCGCTCAATGGTGTCTTCAGCTCCACGCCGAATCGGAACGGATGAGTCATGGGCTCACTGTAGGGGTCCGCACCGCGGGTGTCTCAAGGCGTCGGTACGGTGGCGGCGTGATCGCTGAGGTGCTTGCCGGGTTCGGGGCGTCGTGATGGCTGAGGTGCTCGGAGGTTTTTCGGAGCCGACTCGAGCCTGGTTCACGTCGACGTTCTCTGAGCCGACCGCGCCCCAGGCTCAGGGCTGGCCACCCATCGCGGCCGGCGACCACACGCTGGTGTGTGCTCCCACCGGCACGGGCAAGACGCTGGCCGCATTCCTGTGGGCCATCGACCGGCTCATGGCCGCCGACAACGGCTCACGCGGCGAGGGCACTCGGGTGCTGTACGTCTCACCGCTGCGGGCGCTGGCGGTGGACGTCGAGAAGAACCTCCGGGCGCCGCTGCAGGGCATCCGACTGGCCGCGGAGCGACTCGGCGTCACGGTGCAGGTGCCGACCGTAGGGGTACGCACCGGTGACACTCCGGCCAACGAGCGCCGACAGCTCGTGCGGCATCCGCCGAACGTGCTGATCACCACGCCCGAGTCGCTGTTCCTGATGCTGACCAGCCGTGCCCGGGAGACCCTCACCGGGGTGCGCCATGTGATCATCGATGAGATCCATGCGGTGGCCGCCACCAAGCGGGGCACCCACCTGATGGTGTCGCTGGAGCGGTTGGATGAGCTGTGCGAGCGCTCGCCCCAGCGCATCGCGCTGTCGGCCACGCAGCGACCCCTCGACGAGATCGCCCGATTCCTGGGCGGATTCGAGGCCGGACCCGGCGGCGCGGCCGTGCCGCGTCCGGTCACCGTGGTGGACGCCGGGGTCCGCAAGGAACTCGATGTGGAGGTGGTGGTCCCGGTGGCCGACATGGCCTCGCTGGGCGAGACGGTCGAACCGCCGGCCTCGGCGGGTGCAGCGGCCGGGCTCCAGCGGCGCAGCATCTGGCCCGCCGTCCATCCCCGCCTGCTGGAGCTGGTGCAGTCCCATCAGTCCACGCTGATCTTCTCCAACGCCCGCCGGCTGGCGGAGCGTCTCGCAGCCCGACTCAACGAGTTGCACCTCGAGGCCGACGCCGAGGCCGAATCCAGTCGTGAGTCGAGTGTCGGGACGCGGCCGCAGCAAGCCGGCCGGCGTTCGTCCGGTACGGACGGTCCGCAGCATGTGGGCGAGTCGATCCAGAGCCTGGTGCAGGCGCCTGAGACGCTTCCGCAGCCACCGGCGATCGGGCTGGGTGATGAACAGACAGGGGTCGGGCCGGCCGACGGGGTCGAACTGGTGAAGGCTCACCACGGCTCGCTGTCGCGGCCGCGCCGCCTGCTCATCGAGGACGAACTCAAGCGGGGCGAGTTGAAGGGCCTGGTGGCCACGTCCACGCTGGAGCTCGGCATCGACATGGGCGCGGTGGACCTGGTCGTGCAGGTGGCCTCGCCCGGATCGGTGGCCTCCGGGCTGCAGCGCATCGGCCGGGCCGGGCATCGGGTGGGCGAACCCAGCCGGGGCCGGATATTCCCCAAACACCGTGCCGATCTGCTGGAGGCGGCCACAGTGGTGGAGCGCATGCATGCCGGCGAGGTGGAGCACACCCGCTGCCTGCGCAACCCGCTGGACGTGGCCGCCCAGCAGATCGTGGCCATGTGCGCCATGGACGACTGGCCGGTGGAGCGGCTGGCGGCCGTGCTGCGACGATCGGCGGGCTTCGCCGAGCTTTCCGACGAGGTGCTGCACAGCGTGCTGGAACTGCTGTCAGGCACCTACCCGGCCGAGGAGTTCTCCGAGTTGCGGCCCCGGGTGGTGTGGGACCGGGTCAGCGGGGTGCTGAGAGGCCGAGCCGGTGCCCAGCGGCTGGCGGTCACCAACGCGGGGACCATTCCCGACCGGGGCCTGTTCGGCGTGTTCCTGCCCGACGGCACCCGAGTGGGCGAACTCGACGAGGAGATGGTGTACGAGAGCCGGGTGGGTGAGACGTTCCTGTTGGGCGCGTCCGCCTGGCGCATCGTGGACATCACCTTCGAGCGGGTGGTGGTGACCCCCGCTCCCGGCGAGTTGGGCAAGATGCCGTTCTGGCACGGCGACGGACCGGGCCGTCCCATCGAACTGGGCCGAGCGGTGGGCCGCCTGGTGCGGGAGCTCCGGTCCAGCGACGACGACGCGTCCGCCGCCCGGCTGCGCCAGAGTTGCGGTCTCGACGACGCGGCCGCTACCAACCTGCTCGCATACCTCGACGACCAGGCCGACGCCACCGGCGCGGTGCCCGACGACCGCACCGTGGTGGTGGAGCGATTCCGGGACGAGATCGGCGACTGGCG
>JAJDZO010000207.1 GCA_022824605.1 Acidimicrobiia bacterium | reverse complement strand
GCAGTCAGATCCAGCGACGCGGCGTCGTCGACGATGGAGCACCACGCCAGGTAGTCCCTCGTCGCGGCGCGTAGCTCGCCGAGCCGGTTCGCCGCAGCAGCCGTGAAGACCACCATGTTGCGGTTCAGCCGGGGCCCGCCCTCGCGCTGCGCGAGGATCCGCCCCGCCAGCGCCAGCGCCGGGGAGTTCTCGTCGCCCGATGAGTGGGTGGCGTCGGGTGCGAGCACGACGAGCCGCACGCCGTCGTCGTTGTCGGGCACGTCGCCGGGGCCTTCGGCGAACACCTGCACCGCCGCGAACGCTCCCCGGTTGCGCTGGGCCGCAATGCGTCGGCGCGCTTCGTCGTCGGCGTCACGGTCGTCGTAGTTGGAGTTGGCCCGGTCGGCTGCGATGCGGGTGACGTTGGGGATCAGCGAATACCAGTACTGGGCACCGTCCACGTAGAGGTGGGTGGCCTCCCCGGAGAGGCGCCGCAGTGCGTCGGCGAACTGGCTGGGCGACTCGCCGGGCTGCGCGCAGCCGAGCACCACCGACTTGACGTCCATCCCCCTGCGGCCGTCGGGACGTGGCGCTGAGCCCATGTACACGCTGCGGGCGGCCCGCCGGGTCGCTGAGAGCCTTCCGAAGTGGCTGTTGTGCTGGTCGATACGCAGCGGCAGCGAGTTGGCCCCGTCCACATCGGCTTTGATGACCGGATCCCAGCCGTCCTCGAGGTACTTCTTGATCTCGCTGACCAATAGCCCGTCGTCCATGGGCAGGTTGCCGGGCATGATCAACAGCGACCGGTCGTCTCGCTGCCAGAGTTGCGACACGGCCAGCGCCATGAGCCGCAGCACGCCTCGGGTGCGCTGGAACTTGTCGAGGGCGGACCAGTCGTCGAAGAGCCGGTCGAACAGCTCGGGATGGATCGGGTAGCACAGCTCCATCCGGCGGCGGTACTCCCCCTCCCCCACTCCTGGTGGGAATTTTTCACCCTGGTCCCGGTACATGTCGCTGAACGCCCGGATCACGCCGTCACGCACTCTGGCCTTGTCGGCGGGGATCGGATCGAACAGCCGTCGCCGCACGATCTCGAAGGATTCGTCGGGTGACGCCGGCTGCCATTGGGCGGCCTTGCGGGCGACCACGTTCTTGAGCTTCTCCAGCGCGGTGCGCCCCCGTGGTCCGCCCACCTCCACATCGGAGGCCGGGATCGACACCAGCACCACCACGTTGGGCACCGCCGCGGCGGCTTCGGTGAGGGCCTGGGCGAAGGTGAACTGGGTGTCGAAGTCGCCCCCGGCGAGGCGGCCTGCGCCGTTCTCGCCGCCGTCGCGCAACTGGCGGGCGTAGGCGACCCATTCGTCGATCAGCACCACCGCCGGGCCGAAGCGCTCGAACAGCGTGGTGAGTGCGGCGCCAGGGCTGGTGCCGGCGAGGTCGTCGGCTCGCACGATGTCGTAGCCGGCCTTGTCGCCGAGTTGGTAGGCGAGACGGCCCCACAGGGTGTGCAGCCGGATCCCGCCGCCGACCCGCTCAGGCGCCGACGGTGAGATCATCTGACCCACCAGCACCGCCCGGTTGACTTTGGGCGGCAGCGTAAGACCCTCGTCGGCTAGCACCTCGGCCAGTCCAGGCAGCTTGTCGGGGTCGGTGCCTGAGGCGAGGTGGTACATGGCGATCAGCGAGTGGGTCTTGCCTCCGCCGAAGTTGGTCTGCAACTCGGTGACCGGGTCGCCTCCCTGTCCCGACAGGCGCCGGGCCGCACGGGCCAGCAGGTAGCGCAGCCCTTGAGTGATGTAGGTGCGCGCGTAGAACGAATGTGGATCCTGGTATTCGCGCTCAGCGCCGTCGGAGGCGACCAGCGCTAGGTCGGCGGCGTACTCGGCCTGCTCAAAACGTCCGGCCGCCACATCCGCGTGGGGCGAGATGATTTCACGCCATGGTGTCAGCCCGGCGTGGGGGGTGCCCTCGGTTGGTTTGGCGGCGGTGCGGCGGCGCTCGGAGCGGGACTCCTCCTCGAACATCTGACGCATCAGGTCGCGTCGCAGGCTGCGGATCTGGTCGCGCTGAGCGCTGTTGCCGAACGCCTCCAGCACCCGTTCCATGGAGTCGAGTGCCCGAGCGGTGTCGTCGCTGCTGAGGGATCCCTGATGCGCCCAGCGGTTGCGCACGTCGGAGACCTCGAAGATCAGCGACCGCACCGCGGCCGGGAACCCGTGGCCGAACACCTCGTTCCAGGTGGCCTTGATGCCCTTGAACAAGAACGCAGCGTCGGTGGTGGTCGGGCTGTGCTCGGGATTGTGGAGCCTCGCGTTTACCTGCTTGAGCCAATCGTCGCCGTAGAACCCCCGCCAGCTCGCCTCACAGGCGGGCTTGAGCCCGTCGCGCAGCAGCCCCAGTGCTTTGGCGACCCGCTCAGTGTTGGCCATCACCATGATTGTCGACTCCTGCGGCGGCGAACGAGAATGGAACCGGCACCAGACACGGCCCCCACAATGCCACGCCCATGCGACATCGCGTCAACCAGCCCAAACCGTCCGCGCTGAGGAGGCGACTGGTCAGGAGCGAAGTGGTGGACTT
>JAJDZO010000112.1 GCA_022824605.1 Acidimicrobiia bacterium | reverse complement strand
GGCCCGATCGGCACGGATCTTGGCACCGCAGCGCTCAACCCACTACCCGATCTTCGCCAACAACGGATCAATGATCCGCTCCCTGCCCACCGGGCCCACACCCCCAAGCCGACCCTCGTCGCGCTCCGCGACACAGCCGGCCACAATGTGATGAGACACCCCGGCCAGCTCACCGGTGCCACGCAACGACCCAGTGAGGCCGAATGCTTCCAACACGTTCACGATTTCCTCGCGAGACATCACTTGCTCCTCCCCCTCGATGGCCACAGTCGCTGTGACCGGCCATTCGAGTAAGACGAGCACCCCGCCACGGTGCACCCCAACGGGAGATCGACATCAACGCGGGCAACCCCGTTGACCGCCACCGGGCAGAACCGATGGCCGCCAGCAGGCAGCTACATAGCCGCCAGCGGGCAGGATCTCATGTCCGCCGACACGAGGCTTTGCAGCCGGATTCGGCTGGCGTCGGTGATCTTCTTGGACGCGGCGACGAGTAGCTTGCGCGCCATATAGGGTGGTTGTGGTTGCGGCCGCGGCCCCCGAGGGACTGATGCTGAGCTCTGCGGCGCGCCTCGTCGAAAGCGTCGTTGGCGAACCGCACGACCGAGAACGGCGACTTGCCATTTGTGGTGCTACTTCCCGGTCATCCAGTACTGCTGCGCCCGCTCGACCGCCGCTTGCATGCTCATCGTGGCGATCTGATCGTCGCTCAGGCCCACGCGGCTCTTGAGGAGATGGGCCAAGTCGGCCGGGATGGCGCCCTGCGGAGCCCTCAGCGCACCGCGGGCGGGCGGCTCGCCTGTCCGCACGCATTGCCAGATCTCGTCGGAGCTGGTCTGGAGCTGGTCGCGCAGGATGTGCGACCAGAGGTCCGCGCCGTAGCCGGTGCGGTCCAGCGGCCGGTATATCCGGGTTCGCAGAACGCGGCCGTCGGGGAGTTCGAGCTCGTAGGTCTCGTGGAGGGTGGAGCGCTTACCGGTGCTGGACTGGACGATGGCCCATCCCTCGATCTCGCAGAAGCGCAGGTGGTCTCGTCGCGTGGGCGCCGGATAGCTCACGGCCCGCTGCCGCGGGCCCATTCGGCGACGTCGGCGTCGGAGGCGAGGGACACGAGGTGCACAAGCGGCCAATGCTGCTGATGGTTGGGGGCGAAGCGGAGCCGTCCCTGCCAGTCTTCCGCGTGCTCGCGCAAGGCGGAGACGAACTCGTCGACGGCCTCGGCGAGGTCGGCACCGTCGGCGGCGACCGGCGTTCCCGGCAGGAACACGGACCAGCCCCCGGCCTCTGCCACCGCTGCAACGGACATCACCAGCGCGTCGGCGTTGCTCGGGACTCGGTTGCGTCTACCCCTTTCAGGGGCTTGGTCATCTGGGTGTTGGCCAGGCCGGATAGGACTCGGTCGGGGGTGAGGGGGAAGCTGTCGAACCAGACGCCGGTGGCGTCGTGGAGGGCGGCCACCATCGCAGGGGCGTAGGGGATCATGCCCATCTCGGCCATGCCGCGGGCGCCCCAGGGGCCATGGGGATCGGCCAGTTCCAGCACCACGCTGTCGACCTGGGTCGGTATGTCGCCGATGCCCGGCATCAGGTAGGTGCTGAGCCGCATGTTCTGCAGGCGGCCCTCGTCTGAGCGGAGGTTCTCGCTTACGGCGTAGCCGTGGGCCTGGATGACCGAGCCCTCGATCTGGCCCACCAGCAGCTTCGGGTTGATGGCCTTGCCGACGTCGTGGGCGCTGACCACCCGGTTGACCCGGATGTGGCCGGTGCCGGTGTCGACCGTCAGGTCGATGTGCTGGGCCACGTAGCCGTACGTGAAGTTCGGGCTGCCGCTGCCGTCTTCCGCGTCGAGCATCTCGGTGGGCGGCGGCACGTAGCGGAACCGGCCAACTGCGGGCCGTTGGCCGTCACGCCAGGCCTTCTCGGCCTCCTCGGCCGCGCCCAGGATGGCGTTGCCCGACATCCAGGTGAGCCGCGACGCCGAAGCCGACCCGGCGTCGCCGGAGGTGGCCGTGTCGGAGAACCGGCGCTCGATGCGTTCGGCGGGCAGGCCGGTCGCCTCGGCCGCCATCTGCACCAGCACGGTGTGGGCGCCCTGGCCCACATCGGCGCCGGCGTGGAACAGCTCGGCCCGGTCGGGTTCGTCGGAGTCGTCGCCGCCGTGCAGCACGATCTCGGCCTCGCTGCGCTCCGGGTAGCCGAAGGAGAACCCGACGTTCTTGTACGAGCACGCGAAGCCCCGGCCTCGGCGCAGTGCCGACGGTTCGGGCGGCAGCGACGGGAACGGGCTGAAATCCGGGACCACCTCATCGGCGGTCGATTCGGCCGCGGCGGCGCAGCCGTCGATCACCTCGGGCATGGTCACGCCCTCAGGCAGCGGCGTCTGGGTGATGCCGATGCTGCCCTCGCGCAGCGTGTTGATGCGGCGCAGTTCCACCGGGTCGATTCCCAGCGCCTCAACCAGCTTGTTCATCTGGCATTCCGCTGCGAACGAGCCCTGAGGCCCGCCGAAGCCCCGGAAGGCGCCGGCCGGTGTGGCGTTGGTGTACACCGCGTAGCTGTCGATCTCGGCGTTGGGCACCACATAGGGGCCCGGCTGGTGCAGGTGGCAGTTGCCCAGCACCTTGTTGGACGTGAAGTTGTAGGCCCCCGCGTCGAGCCAGGCCGTGCTCTTGACCGCGGTGATGCGTCCGTCGCGCCGGGCCCCCCATCGGGTGGTGATGCGGCCCCGATGGCGCTTGCAGTGACCCACGATCGACTCCTCGCGTGACCACACCGTGCCCACCGGCCGATGGATGTCCCGCTCTCGGAGCTTCACCGCCGCCACCGCTAGGACGATCTGGATGGAGATGTCCTCTCGGCCGCCGAAGGCCCCGCCGATGGCCGGATAGATCACCCTCACCTGCTCTTCGGGAAGGTCCAGCGCGTGGGCGATCTGCTCGCAGTCCTCGTGAGTCCACTGGCCGGCGACCTCGACCGTCACCCGACCCTCGTCGTCGATGTAGGCCAGCCCGGCCTCGGGCTGCAGGTAGGCGTGCTCCTGGTAGGGGAACTCGTAGGTGGACTCCACCACCACGTCGGCGTCGGCCCAGCCCTGAGCCATGTCGCCCTTGCGGATCCGCAGCGAGTGGTAGACGTTGGAGGGCTTACCGTTCTCGGGATGAAGCAGCGTGTCTGAGCCCAGCGACTCGTCGATGTCGGCCAGCACCGGCAACTGCTCCCAGCGCGACGTGATGGCGGCCGCACCGACCCGGGCCGCTTCGGGTGACTCGGCCACCACCAGGGCCAGCCGGTCGGCCTCCCAGCGTGACACGTCGCAGGCGATCGCGCTGCGTCCGGAGTGCTCCAGACCGACGAAGACGGGGTGGTCGGTCATGGTGAGGCCGTACTCGTTGACCGGCACGTCGGCCGAGCCGAACACCTCCACCACACCGTCGACGGCCCTCGCGGCCGAGAAGTCGAGTTCGACGAGCCGAGCGTGGGGCTGGTCGGTGAACACGACCATGGCCCACAGGGCGTCCTCGCCGATGCGGTCGCTTCCGTAGGAGGCCTGTCCGGTGAGCTTCGCAGGTGCGTCGATACGGGCTGCCGAACGGCCGACGCTCATGACCCCGCCTCCGCCGCGCCCGGAACCCCCGCGCCCGGTGTTGCCCGCTCTTGTTCGCTTCGCTCACGGGCCGCCCAAACCACGGCATGGCTGCCCACGGCCTCGCTCGGTGCCATAGGCGTACTCATTGGGATCGCAGTCCGTTCGCTCGGCCTCTGAGGGCCTCGATGATCGAGTAGTAGCCGGTGCAGCGGCACAGGTTGCCGGCCAGACCGTGCTCGACCTGGGCTCGGCTCGGGTTGGGCTCCTCTTGCGCAAGCATGACCGAACTCATCACGAAGCCCGGTGTGCAGAAGCCGCACTGGACGCCCTCGCAGTCGGCCAGAGCCTGCTGAACAGGGTGCAGGCCTCCCTCAGGAGGGGCGACGCCCTCGACGGTGGCGATCGTGGATCCGTCGGCGCGGGCTGCGGGCACCAGGCACGACAGCACGGCCTGGCCGTCGAGATGAACGGTGCAGGCCCCGCACTCGCCCTCCGCGCAGCCCTCCTTGGTGCCGGTCAGCCCCAGGTCGAGCCGCAGCCAGTCGAGCAGGGTGCGGCGGGCCGCGTTGGATGCGCTTCGTTGGTGTCCGTTGATGGTTGCGCTGATGGTGCTGGCGTCGCTGATCTCACGGCGAGGCATCCGGCCCGCCCCGGCGGCTGCCCCGGCACCGTTCGGGGCGACGAGACGCGGCGGGCGCTCGGGCCAGGTGTCGGCCTCGGTCCGGGCGGCCAGCGACAGCAGGGCCCGCCGCACGACCACCTCAACGGTGTCGCTGCGGTATTCGGCGGTGGAGCGCAGATCGTCGATAGGTGTGACCGCCGCCCTCGATGCAGCCGCAACTCCGGCGGCCGCATCGGCCAGGTGTCGGCCTCTGGCGATGTCGGCGGCTGCGTCCACCATCTCGATGGTCGGCCCGACGCTGCCGAGCGCCACCGCCAGATCGGCCACGCTGCCGTCGTCGGCGTCGGTTACCACCGCGGCAGCGTGGACCACCGAGATCGCTTGAGCCTTGCGCAGCCCGAGCTTCACGAAGATGCCGCGGCGGGCGCCGCCCAGAGCGTCGAAGGAGATCCGGGTCACGAGCTCTCCCGGTTGCAGCGCCGTGGTGCGGAAGCCGGTGAAGAAGTCCTCGATCGGCAGCGTCCGCTCGCCGCCGTAGGCCGACGCCATGGTCACGTCGGCGCCCAGCGCGTACAGCGCTGAGATGGTGTCGTTAGCCGGGCTGGCGGTCACGATGTTGCCCACGATCGTGGCCCGGTTGCGAAGCTGCGGCCCGCCTACCTCCAGGCAAGCCTGAGCGAGAGGCAGTCCCGCCGTGAGCATCCGCTCGGAGGCGACCACGTCGGCGTGCGTGACCAGCGGCCCCATCTCGATGCGCCCGTCGGTCTCGGTGATCGTGTCGAGACCGTCGAGCACGCTCAAGTCGACGAGCGTGTCGATCCCGGAGCGGGCCCCGCGGCTGAGTTCCAGCAGCAGATCGGTGCCACCGGCGACGGCCCGGGCTGAGTCGCCGAGCGCGGCGAGCACGTCCAGAGCGTCTTGCAACGACTGGGGTGCTACGTATCGTGTGATCGGGTCGGCCCGGCGTTGGGCTTCGTGAAGTTGGGTCATGGATGGTCGGGACGGCCGGATTTGAACCGGCGACCCCCTGCTCCCAAAGCAGGTGCGCTACCTGGCTGCGCCACGTCCCGTGCGACTAGCCAGGCTACGACGATTGGTGAGTCGCTCCAAGCGCGCTCAGCGTGAGCGGGGCAGTCCCAGCCAGCCCTCGGCCACGAGGTTGCGGTTGATCTCGCTGGTGCCGCCGTAGATGGCCGTCACGGGGGCGTGGCGGTAGTGCTCCTCGACGCGGCCG
>JAJDZO010000377.1 GCA_022824605.1 Acidimicrobiia bacterium | reverse complement strand
TTGGTCGGGGTGGATGTGCCGTGGGAATGCCCTCCTGGTGTGGGAGAATCGGGCTTGTAGACAGTCCCGAGGCCACACCGGGGAGGGCACTCGCATGGTGAAGCATACAGGCACTCGTCCGCGGCTGAGGTTCACCGGCGGGGGGCGGGGTCTGGCTGTTCATGGGGGGGCTCGGCTGCTGGTTGATCTGGCCGACGGCACAGGGTTGACGGCGGCGTTGTCTGGGGCGATGGCGGGGGCCAAGGTGCGGGGTCGGGGCCATGACTGGGGCCGGGTTCTGGCGGACGCGGCGGTGATGATCGCCGACGGCGGCGAGGCGATCTGTGACATCGCGGCGATGGCGTGCCAGCCGGGTCTGTTCGGGGAGGTCGCGTCGGCGCCGACGCTGTGGCGGGCCCTCGACGCCGCGGGGGGCCGCGTCGAGCAGGTCAAAGCAGCCAGGGCGCGGGCCCGCGCCGGGGCGTGGGCCGCGGGCGCGGACCCGGGGTTCTATGTGATCGACATCGACGCCACGCTGGTGAACTCGCACTCTGACAAGCAGGCCGCCGCGGGGACCTACAAGGGAGGCTTCGGGTTCCATCCGCTTATGGCCTATCTCGACGCGACCGGCGAGGCGCTGGCCGGTGTGCTGCGGCCAGGCAACGCCGGATCGAACACCGCGGCTGACCACATCGAGGTCCTCGACGACGCTCTGGCGCAGCTGCCTGTGGACCCCCGAAGCGCAGAGGTGGTCGCCAGAGCCGACACCGCGGGCTGCACCCGGGAGTTCCTCAAAGCGTGCCGCGGCCGCGGGGTCCGCTTCTGTGTCGGGCACAAGCTCAGCGTCGACATCGCGCAGATCATCACCCAAGTCCCCGACAAGGCGTGGCAGCCGGCGCTCAGCGCGGACGGAACCGAGCTGCGCGACTGTGCCGAGGTCACCGAGATCACCGAACTCGCGGACCTGTCGAACTGGCCCGAGGGCACCCGCATGATCGCCCGCCGCGAACACCCCCACCCCGGCGCTCAGCTCACCTTCACCGACGCAGACGGACACCGCCTGCAAGTGCTCATAACCGACATAACCGCCGACACCGACACCGGCACCGACAGCGCCCGCGCCGCCGGCGGCGACATCGCCTACATCGAGGCGCTGCACCGCGGCCGCGGCCGAGCCGAACGCCAGATCACCGACCACAAGAACACAGGACTGGCCAAACTCCCCTCCAAATCGCTGGCCATCAACCGCGCCTGGCTGCAACTCACCATGGCCGCGCACGACCTGCTCGCATGGACCAAACTGCTCGCCCTCGACGGCAGCCTCGCCAAAGCCGAACCCAAACGGCTCCGCCACTGCCTGCTGCACACCGCAGCCCGACTCACACACACCGGGCGCCGACACACCGCCAAACTCGCCGACGACTGGCCCTGGACCCCCCACCTCATCACCGCGTTCGACCGCGTCCACAACATCCCCCTGCTCATCTGAACACACCCCGCGGCGACGCACCGGGCGCGCCGGCACAACCCCACCCGGCCAACCCGCACCCGCACCCCCCACAGGCCCGCCACGCCCCCACACGCCCACCGGCCGCCCGCGCCGACCCCCGGACCCGACCCAGCCCCAAAACCGCCCCCCAACGGCCCTACTGAAAGATCTGGGCTAATAGACCAGTAGAGCGCTGTGATCTGCTGGAACGGATTGCCACCTGCTTTGTCCATTAGGGAGCCGATCTCGCTGGCCATCGGCAGCGATAGGTTCACGGCCCCGTTCTCCGAGCTGTCTGCAGAAGCGGCCATAGCCTCGAGCGCTCCAATTCCCTGCAAAAGAGTGAACTGGTCCGAGACATCATCCTGAACGAAGTCCGGCAGCGAGGACACCCCGATCTGTTGGCGCTTCACGATCGAGTTACCAGTAAAGGCGTCGGCCAAGATCGGTGCGCCGACGGTCCGATAGTCGGGGGCGTCCTCCTTCGAGTCGTAGCCACGGAACTCGCGGGTGGCCCACTCGCGAAGCTCGATCGAACCGGCCTTCCCACCCAGTACGACACACTTCCGCAGAGCGTCAGCCAGCGGCCGCGCCGTCAGTACGTCATGCTCAATCTGCTCGAGAAGGGTCGGTTCCTTGGCCATGGTTCTTGTGTGAGCGCTAAGCGAGAGTCGCGCTTGGCGCTAGCGGGAAGTCGCGTCGCGGCGAGGGTTCCGGTCGGCGTTGGTGAGGTTAGCTGGTTCTGTGTTGGGTGGGTTCGGTGGTGGCGATCTGGAGGCTGGTGTGGTCGCGGAGTCGCCAGCTGGGGCCGCGGATGTTGAATACGACGACGCGAAACACAGGGCACACCAGAGGCTGCGCAATACCCGGGGAGGTTCCATTGGCCTGTTGTGCTCGACGGTGAGACCCTCGATGAAGATCTCATCCGCGTGTTGACCGTCCAACTCATCCTCGCCGCAAGCGACAACGTTCCGGTCCTCGCGCTGGCCTGCACCAGCTGCGGCCACTCGATCGTCAGCCCGACCCAGGGCTGGCTGAAGCCCACCACTCGTCACCTCTGCGATGCGTGTGGTACTGAGAACCGCACGCGGCGCAGATGTTTCTTGAACCCCCTCGCTGACAACCTCCAGTAGAGAATACGGAGAGTCTTGGAATCGCCTCGACCGCGTCCCATCGGCGCACTCCAGCGATAGCCGTCGGCTGCGCATCGCAAGGGCGTGCGCCTGGCCGGGACTTGAAGCCGAGGGGCCCCTCGCACCCTGACCAACAGGATCGCAGCAGAGTCCAGGTACGCACAGCGCCCTCCTGCCAACCCTGGATGTCACAGCCAAGCCTTACTGTCGAACAGCTGTTCGCCCAGAGGAGGTTGCTGATGTCCCGCCGTCATGCTTCAACGCCCGCTTCGTCGACGGGAAGCGCCGCTCGACCGATTTCCCTTCCTGGGAGCGAGTCGTGGTCTACGGTGGCCGATATGGCCCCTGGAGCACGGCCGCGCACAAACGGCGCCATGAATACGCTGTTGGCGCGGGACGCTCCGGCACACGACTGGTACCGCTTCGTGCTGTCGTTCCCGCCCCATCTCGTGCGTGACTACGCCCAGCGGTTCGGCCTCGACGCCGACAGCCGCGTTCTCGACCCGTTCTGCGGTACGGGCACGACCCTTGTGGAGGCGAAGAAGCTCGGAGTGCCTAGCTGTGGCCTCGAAGCGGTGCCGGTGTCCCGACTCGCAGCCGCGACCAAGGTCAACTGGACTCCAGATCCTGACGAGTTGCTCAAGCACGCCGAACTCGTGGCCGAGAAGGCGCTCGCGATGTTGGCCGCGGACGGCATCTCCGATCAGCCGGCGTCATCGGCCCCACGGGGAGTACGGCTGCGGACGCTCCCCGCCGCTAGCACGAAGCTGCTGCTCAAGGACTCCATCAGCGCCCTGCCGCTTCACAAGGTACTGGTGTTGCGTGACGCCCTCGACGGCGAACACGACTCGGCCTTTGCCGACCATGAGCGTCTCGCGCTGGCTCGGATCCTGCCGGTGGAGGTCGGCAACCTGCGCTTCGGGCCAGAGGTGGGCTTAGGAACGGTCAAGCGCGACGCTCCGGTGGTGTCCGTCTGGTTTGAGCGCGTGCAAGCGATGTGCGCCGACCTGCACCAACTCCGGCCGCGCGCCGCGACCCCGGCTGTCGCCCTCGACGCAGACGCACGAACAGCCGGCGAACACCTCGAGCCCAACAGCGTTGATGCGGTCATCACCTCGCCGCCGTACCCGAACGAGAAGGACTACTCGCGCACCGTGCGGCTCGAATCGGTACTCCTTGGATATCTCAGCAGTCGCTCGGACCTTCAGGCAATGAAGAAGGGCCTGGTACGGTCCAACACCCGTGGCGTCTACCGCGACGACGCTGACGACGCATGGGTTCAAGACGACGCCGAGGTCGAACGGATCGCCGTAGCGATAGAGGACCGTCGCATCGCGCTCGGCAAGGATTCGGGATTCGAGCGCATGTACCACCGGGTCACGAAGCTGTACTTCGGAGGGATGGCACGTCACCTCGTCTCACTGAGCCGCGTGCTCAAGCCCGGCGCCCGTCTCGCATATGTGGTAGGCGACCAGGCCTCCTATCTGAGAGTCATGATCCGTACCGGCCAGATCCTGGCCGACATCGCGGAGCGAGCCGGATACGAAGTCGAGTCGATCGACCTGTTCCGCACCCGCCACGCCACAGCCACACGCGAGCAACTCCGCGAGGAGGTACTCGTGCTGAGATGGCCCGGCTCTACCGCTGCCGGCGGCCACGGGTGAGGCACTCGGGTACACCTGCCAAAGGACTGGCCTGAACATGCCGACACCGAGCCTGGCGCAGGAGATCATCGAGTGGATCTTCGATCAGTACCACAATCCAGGTGACGATCAAGTGACCTTCACACGAGACGACTTGATTTCTGCCGCTGACGCACTGGACAAACCCCGTCCCAAGAATCTCGGCGACATCGTGTACTCTCTGCGCTACCGGGTGCCGCTTCCCGACTCCATCCGACAAACTGCGCCCCCCGGCCGCGAATGGGCGATCTTCCCCGGCGGCAACGCCGTGTACACGCTGCGGACCGTGCCCTTCAATCTCATCGAGCCACGAAAGGGCCTTCGAACGATCCGCCTACCCGACGCCACACCCGGCGTCATCTCCAAGTACTCGCTAACAGACGAACAGGCCCTGCTAGCCCGGGTCCGATACAACCGACTGCTTGATGTGTTCACCGGCCTCGCCTGCTATCCCCTCCAGAGCCACCTGCGCACAAGCATCACAATCACCAACGACATGGACGGCACGCCGAGCAGCTCGCAGGTTGAGACCGACGACGTCTATGTCGGCCTGGACGAGCACGGCGCGCATTACGTTCTGCCGGTACAGGCCAAGGGAGGCTCGGACTCGCTCAGCGTGATCCAGATCTGGCAAGACTTTCGAGTCGCTCAGCAGAAGTTTCCTGGAGTGATCGCCCGCCCAGTCGCAGCTCAGTTCACGGACCAGAGCGTCATCGCTCTCTTCGAGTTCGACGAGTCCAACGACCAGATCACCATTGCCCGCGAGCACCACTACAGCCTCGTTCCACCCGAGGAACTTGACTCCGCTGAACTGGCCGCCTACAGGACTGCGTCGCAACGCGCCACCACCTGATCCGGAACGCAACCTGACGGTCAAGAGGAAACCTCAAACCGGAGGCTACCGAGTTGGCTCGGGGTCTGGGGATGCAGAGTCGACGCTTCATCGCTGGAAGCACCAAGACCATGATGATCGTGACTTGCTTGCGGGGGTGTCGACCACTCAGGGTGCCGAGCTCACAGCTGGCAACCAACCACGAAAGGCTCATCCCCAAAATCCACCACGCTCCGGTACGCCCCCCAGAACCACCGCCCCATTGGAGTCGCACACGGTGGTCAAGGGCCACCTCAGGCACTCCGAGTTCGATGGGTGCAGGATCGCCGAGTGCTGCCGCCGCCGCTGTCACCGGCGGCCACTACTCTCGACGCTATGGCAAGCCCCACTGCCATGACGGCGATCACCGCCCCGGCGGCTTCTCGCGCAGAGGCCCTGGAGCCCTGCGAGAGAGCGATCCTGTCGGTGCAGCGCTTGTGGCCACGCGGCGCCGCTCAAGCCGCTGTAGCCCATCGCGCCGGCCTCGACGACACCACTGCGGCGGCGGCGCTGCACCGGCTCGGCGATGCCGGGTTGGTGGTGTCCAGCGAGGAGACCCCACCGGCGCGGCACCACCATGAACACATCGTGTTCTGGCGCCTCGCCGGCGCCACGGCCACCGCGGCGCTCATGGCCCATGTGCCCCGACCCGACCCCGCCCAGCATCGAGGCCCCCAAGGACCGGTGCCCGACGAGTTCTGGCACCACTTCTGTTCCGGATCAGACCCCGCCGACCTGCGCCTGCCCCGCGACGCCACGCTGGTGGGCTGCCGCCTCATCGAATCGTTCGACTCCGAGGCCCGATCCTGGGTGCTGTCACACTTCACCGTCGAGCAGCTCACCGCCTGCCACCGCCGCTACCCCGACCCCAGCTCAGAAGCCCCCAAGCTGATCGCCGCGGCCATCGAGGCACTCACTTGACCGCCATCGAGGACTACAGCGACGTCCTCAACGACCACATGATCGCGGCGTGGCCCCGCGTCGCTGCCGCACTGGAGGACCTCGACTGCGTCTTGATGGGCGGCACCGCCGTGGCCATGGTGCTGCGGCACCGCCACAGCCACGACCTCGACTTCATGACCCTGCAACCCTTCGACTCGCGCGCTGTCGCCGCCAAGCTGCTGTCATCCGCCGCCCGCGCCGCCTACAAAGACGACGACCGGGAACACATCGCCAAAGTCGCCTTCGACGGCGTGCCCGTCACCGTCATGAGAGACCTCCGCGGCTTCGTCAAGGGCCACGCCACCCAACTCGCCGCCCCCAGCATCGTCGACGGCATCGCCGTCGGATCGGTCCCGGACCTCATGGCCACCAAACTCGACGTCATCCAGCACCGCCGCCAAGGCCGCGACTACATCGACATCGCCGCCATGGACCACACCGGCGCCTGCACCATCGAAGACGGCCTGCGCTACCACAAACAGCGCTACGCACCCACCGTCACCTACGAAGAAACCCTGCGCATCGCCCAACTCGCCACCAGCGCGCCGCCCTCAGACCCCGACCCCGCCTTCGACCGCCACCTAGCCGAGGCTGCCATCCACCTCACCGCACGTCGGCGCGCGGTCCTCGACTGGGCATTGCAATCCGGACAGCGGCCACGCCCGCCCCAGCCCGAACCCCCCGCACACGACTTCTGACCCACCACTGCGGACAAAATCCGGGGCGGATTCGCCAAACAGCCACTTCCCACCGGGTGCCCACTCCTCGATCACCCGGGCTGCGTCGTTCCACAACCGGCTGCGTAGGCCTCTGCCTACTCGATCACGAGCCTGGCCTCGCCCGAAGCGGCACGGCTGCCGCGGGCTTGCCGATGAAGGCGACGAGTCGTTGAGGTTCCTGCGCGAGCAGGTCGTGGCAGAGCAGATGGTCTAGCAGGCCGGCGCTCAGTCGTCATGGTGTCATGGCTTTAGCCGCAATCTCAACCGCCCTTTGAACTCCGCGTCGGCTTCGGCAGCGGTTGCCGACCGATATCCGACGACGAGCTCCAGGTGCGCGAGATCTCCGACCACGACGAGATCAGAGTTCTTGGGCCGGTGCAGCGCGGCGAGTACGACACTACGCCGAACAGCCACCTGCCGTTCTTGGACGTTGTGCCTACAGACACACCCATAGCATCGCTAGAGTCTGCTGCTATGTTTCGCAAACGATGGTCTTGACACTTATCTCTCTTCCATCTATGACTTGTACTTCAGTCAAGTCCGCCTCGACCTGTCTAGAATCCGGAATGTCCTTAATGGAATCAACAATGACGAAGATAAGGTTCTTGCTGGATGGATGCTGTCCGTAAGTCAGTATGTCTACATATACTTCGTCGATTCTTCTCTTCCAACTGTTCTTTGAACCTATCCACTTCAACTCAATTATGAACGGAACTGCCTTACTGCATAGGTCGGCGACCTTGTGGATACCCGCCTTTGACGGTATCGCCTCCTCCTTGGTTAGATCGAATACACGTGGTCTAAGCATGACATACAACAGATCGCGTACGTCGTCCTCACACACTATATTCCAAGGTTCCAAGCCGCGCTCGCGGTGGTTAAACGATCGAATTGTCGGTGTGAGAGATTCGATTGTGCGGTGCACCTCGAATAGAATTG
>JAJDZO010000008.1 GCA_022824605.1 Acidimicrobiia bacterium | reverse complement strand
CGGCTATCGGGTTCTCAGATGCCGGAAACAGCCAGCCCATCTGCCACGGCCAGATGGTGGCGGTTTCCCTGCTGGTCGGTGGCGGGCGGTGCACCTCGACGTTGAAGGTGACCCTCGCGCCCGTGGTCTTGTCCACCGCGGTGCCCTCGGTGAGGGTTGCGCCGCTGGCCTGGCTGGGCGTGATCGTCACCACCCCCGCCGCGGGGTCATCGTTGTTGATGCGCGGTTTGACGAGGACGGTTCTCCTGTTCTGGTCGCGAGGCAGTACGGGGTTCTCAACCGTGTTCAACAACGCGCTCGGGAAGTCGTCGACCCTGAACGACATCGACACCTCCTCGTTCGGTTCTGAGAACTCGTCCGGAGTGGTCTTCAGCACGATCCTCTTCGTGGTTGTGCACGTCGGATCCTCGCCGCCGCGATTCGGGTCGCCCCGCGGCGCGTCGAACCTGACCGTGCCACTGTTGCGCGCCGGTGTGAAGTCGGGAAAATCGCCTGACTTGGTGGCCGTGCTCGAGTCTTCGATCCTCCACTTCACATTCTCGATCGTGCGGGTGCTGCACTGCTCCCGCGAGCGCTTCATGGTCAGCGTCACGCCGAACTCGTTGCCGACGCCGCTGTCGCCTTCGTCCGCGTGGTCGGGCGTGACGAGGATCACTGGCAGCGGGTCGTCGTCGTCAATGATGGTCGCTCGCGCCGAGTGGCTGTGGGGCTTGGCGGCCGTCGCGCCCGCGAACTTGATGACCGGACCATTGGCGCTGCGGGGCCTGATCGTGAAGTCGATATCGACCGTTTCGTTACCCTCGCTGAACCGGTCCGTGATGGTCCCCATCGAAATGGTCGTCGTAGCGCTCTGTGCCCTGTTCGTCGGGAGGAGGAAGGACACGAGGTAGCGCCCGCAGTAGTCGCCCTTCTCCGGCGGGCAGGCCTCGGTCCCCGTGCTCGGGCGATCCTGCTTTCTGATGTTCGTGCCCGACGGCACGTTCAGGAAGCCGACGTCCTTGTGCTCCGAGGGATGGTTCGGTGCGTCTGTGGCCACCAGGGTGGCGGTGCTCTCGTCGAGATCGGCTTCCCAATCGATGTAGAACAGGAAGGGAAAGCTGCTTCGGGCCCGGTTCGCGGCGCGGTCCACCTTGATCTTGAACTTGATGGTGCCCCGCTGCGTGGCGTTGCTGTTGTAGACCGTGCCCTCGTCGGCGCCGGTGGCGGTGATGGTGACCACCGTGTCGACGGACGTCTGGGTGGAGGCGGAATCCGGGACGAGCGCAACGACGGTGAGCGCCGCCAGAACGAGAGCCAGAGGAAGCCACAGCCTGCCGTAGCGCTCGCCGCGCTTGGGCCGGGCAAGCGTCCGGCGGAGCCGGATGTCGTTGATGTCCCCTCTATGGCTTCTCATCGGTTAACCTGGCACTCCGCCCAAGAGGCCTACCCTAGGGCTGAGTACCTTGACTCCCTGACGATGTTCAGCACTATTCCACAATTTCGCGATAATGTCAAAGAACTCCAGGACACCGAACCTATCGCGAAACATCAGACAGTTCGCTATAAACGACCGCTCACGGTCCTCGACAGTCGGACCTTTCAATCGGCCGAAATGCTCAGATATTCCCGGTGAGCAACAACCTCACCTTGGATGGACCCTGATGGGGCGTGCTAGGGCAGGATCTCTTGGAGAGCGGTGGCGATGTCGGGGTGGGCGAACTCGAACCCGCTGTTTGTCAGCACGGTCGGCTCCACCCGGGCGCTGCTGTAGAGCAGGGCCTCGGTGAGTTCACGGCCTAGACGGGCCCAGAGAGCAGGCTTGGGGGTGGGCAGCAGCGTCGGTCGGCGCAGAGCCCGGCCGAGCGCCGCGGTCAATTGCCGGTTGGTGACCGGCTCGGGGGCGGTGAGGTTGACCGGGCCCTCCACATCGGCGGTGAGCAGCCACATCAGGGCCTCCACCTCGTCGTGGAGGGTTATCCAGCTCGTCCACTGGCGGCCGCTGCCGATGCGGCCCCCCAGACCGGCCCGAAAGAACGGCAGCAACTCGGCCAAGGCGCCTCCCGACCTGCTGAGAACCATCCCCGTGCGGGGATGCACCACCCGGATGCCTGCGCTTCGGGCTGCGGCCGCGGCGGCTTCCCAGCGGGCACAGACCTCAGCCAGGAAGCCGGTGCCTGGGGCCGACGACTCGTCGAGGCGTTCGTCGCCCCGGTCGCCGTAGTAACCGATAGCCGATGCGGACACCAGCACCGGCGGGGGTTGATCGAGCCTCGACAGCGCGCCGGCCAGCACCGCGGTGCCGCGCTCGCGGCTGTCGGCGATCCGTTGCTTCTGGTCCGATGACCAGCGACGGGCCGCAATCGGCTCTCCGGCCAGGTGTACCACCGCGTCTATGCCCTCCAGTGCCTCGCCGTCGATCCTGTCCTCTGCCGGATCCCAGGCAACGACCCGGCTGCCGGCCGCCGGCGGCGCCCCGCCGGGCCTCACCACCCGGACCGCTGCGTGCCCCGTGGCCTCGATCCGCTCGACCAACGCTTGACCGATCAGTCCCGTGGAGCCCGTTACGGCTATGCGCATGGTCGCCTCATCTCAACGACGGTCGGGATCGTTGGTCTAGCATCGCTTGGGCTGAGGCAGACACGACCTATCGTGCCGATCGCAGCCGGATCCCGTCACTCAGATCGGAAGCAGCCGAATTGCAAGAGAACATGACCGCTCCAGAACCTCTGCCCGAAACGAACCGCGAAATCGGCGGCGGCGCCGGCCGGTCCAGACGCAAGCTG
The DNA here is from genome assembly GCA_022824605.1 of Acidimicrobiia bacterium. GTDB lineage: Bacteria > Actinomycetota > Acidimicrobiia > Acidimicrobiales > Aldehydirespiratoraceae > Aldehydirespirator. The sequence goes on along the minus strand of JAJDZO010000008.1, from coordinate 488 downwards.
TCGATTCGCCCCGGCGTGGTGGCCGCGATGGTGCTGGCCGCGGCCCTGATCGCGTTCGTGGTTCAGAATGGCAGCGACGTGCCCGTCAAGTGGCTGCTCGTCGAGGTGAACGGCCCGCTTTGGGCGGTGATCATCGTGGCCGCGGTCGCCGGGGCGCTGCTGAGCGAGGTCCTCGGGTGGGTGATGGGGCGGCGCCGTCGCCGTCGGCGCAACCAGAGATCGTGAGCACGCGCTGGTTGATCCTCACTGCGCTGCTGTGCGGGCTCGGCATCCTGGCGGCCTTCACCCTCCAGGTGCTGATCGGCAGGTTCTGAAGACGGCGTCCGGGGTTTTTGGAGACAGCCGCGGGAGTTCCGAAGACGGCCCGAACCGGTAGGGTCGCGGCCAGGATCCGGGAGGCTTTGTGAGCGAGTCAGTACACGACGTGATCGTCATCGGCGGCGGCCCCGGCGGTTACGCCGCCGCCCTCTACGGTGCCGGTGCGGGCC